>PBTQ01000065.1 GCA_002729125.1 Acidimicrobiaceae bacterium
CTCGATCGAGACGGAGCTCGAGATTCGCCGCGCCGGACAACTCGGCGAGAATCGCCTCGTCGGCACTGTTGCCGTTGTCGGTGGTCGCTGTGGCGAGGATCGTCAGCGAACCGCCCTCTTCGACGTTGCGAGCAGCGGCAAAGAACTGCTTCGGGCCGATCATGGCGGTGGCATCGAGACCACCCGGCAAAACCTTGTTCGACTGGGGCGTCTCGGTCGCATAGGCCCGGGCCAGACGAGTGATCCCGTCGACGAGCACGACGACATCGCGCCCGTCTTCCACGAGGCGCTTGGCCCGCTCGATCGCCAGGTCGGCGATGTGCACGTGTTCGTCGGTGGGCCGGTCGAAGAGCGAAGCCACGACCTCTCCCCCATCACCGAGGGCACGCGTCATTGAGGTGACCTCTTCGGGACGTTCGTCGATCAACAGCACGATCAGGTGGGCGTCGGCGTGGTTGGCCCTCAACGAGCGCACGATCTGGTTCATCACCGTCGACTTGCCAGCGCGGGGCGGTGCCACGATCAGACCCCGCTGGCCTTTGCCGATCGGGGCGATGAGGTCGATCAAGCGGGCGGCAGCGTCATTGCCATCACCGCGTTCGAGCGTGAGTCGTTCGGCCGGGTGCACGGGCACGAGATCGTCGAAGTCAGGACGGGCAGTCGCCGCGTCGGGCTCGCCGTCGTTGACGGACTCGACGGACATGAGCGCCGGGTTCTTCTCGTTGCGATTGGCCGGACGCGACGAGCCGGCAATCACGTCGCCCTTGCGGAGGCCGTACTGCCGGACGAGCTTCACCGGCACATAGGCGTCGTCACGGCTCGGGATGTAGCCGTTCACCCGCAGGAAGCCGTAACCCTCGCTGCGGAGGTCGAGCCGCCCCTCGGCCGGGGTCGGATCACCGTCCCACTGCTCGTTAGCGTCGTTTCGGTTGTCGCGGTCGCGACCACGGCGGCGGCGACGACGATTACCGGGCTCGGGGCGATTGTCGGCGTCGACACTTGCATCGCTGCTGTCGTTTGCAGGCTGGTTGTCATCGCCCTCGGTATCGTCGTCAGTGGCGTCGCCGGCGTCCGTCGACGCCGTCGCGTCGGTGACATCGGTGTCGGGCGAGTCAGTCTCTTCGGCGTTCCCGCCACCGTCACCACCCGCGGCCAGATCGAGAATGAGGTCGATGATCTCACCCTTACGGGCACGCGACGAGGGCTTCTTGCCCAGCGTCGTCGCAATTTGGGTCAGCTCGTCTCGGTCTTTGCGCTGCAGCGTCGAACGACGCATCTCCGCGGTTTCCACGGGCTCGCTCCTCGGGTGAGGCCGGGCCGCTCATCCCCCATGGAGGAGCGGCGTTGTCGGGGTTGTTCGCCCGATCGAGTGATCAGAATCCCTGCCGTCGCTGCCGACAGCGCCTTTGGCGAACGGTGCTGAGGCTAGCGGCGATCAGCGGCGTCGCACGCTGTCGACAAAATCTTCGATGGTGGCGAGGTCGTTTGGAAGGTCAGTGACCCGCTCAGCGCGCTCGTAGAGATCGGCGAGGTAAGGCGGCAGGGGTGGCCGCACTCCGGTGGCCTGCTCGACGGCGTCGGGGAACTTGGCCGGATGGGCGGTCGCCAGCGTCACGACCGTTTCGTCGACGCGACGGAGGCGTCGGGCGACGCCGATGCCAACCGCCGTGTGGGGTTCGACGAGCATTCCTGTTGAGTCGCGGATGTTCCGGATAACGTCGAGCGTCTCGGTGTCGTCGAGTCGCCCGCCGGCGAACCCGGTGATCAGCTCAGCGTGCTGCTCGGGCCGAAGCGAGGCTCTCCCGGTGGCCCGGAAGTCGGTGAGCAGCTCGGCGGTTGCAGGGCCGTTGGCGGCGAGCAGTTCGAACAGGAGTCGCTCCAGGTTCGAGGAGATCTGGATGTCCATGCTCGGCGAAAGCGTCGGGATGACCTCTTCGGCGGTCATCGTGCCGGTGTGGATCAGTCGGGTGAGGATGTCATTGGTGTTCGACGCGACGAGCAGCCGTTCGATCGGGAGCCCCATACGGCGAGCGCAGTGCCCGGCGAACACGTTGCCGAAGTTGCCGGTGGGGACACAGAACGTGGTGGGGGTGTCGCGCCGGTCGAGCTGGTGAGCGGCCCACACGTAGTAGACGATCTGGGCCATCACGCGTGCCCAGTTGATGGAGTTGACCGCCGAGAGTCCGACGCGAGTGCGGAACGCCTCATCGGCGAACATTGCTTTCACGAGATCCTGACAGTCGTCGAAGGTGCCATCGACGGCGACGGCGTGGACGTTCGGCGCGTCGAGGGTGGTCATCTGGCGACGCTGGACCTCACTCGTGCGGCCCTTCGGAAAGAGGATGACGATGTCGACCCGGTCGCGGTCTCGCACGGCGTCCATCGCTGCCGACCCGGTGTCGCCCGATGTCGCTCCGACGATCGTCACTCGGTGGTCTCGCCGCTCTAACTCATGGTCGAACAGGCGACCGAGCAGCTGCAGGGCGACATCTTTAAACGCAAGGGTCGGGCCGTGGAAGAGCTCGAGCAGGTGATGCCCGGGCTCGAGTTCAACCAGCGGACACACCTGGGGGTCCGAGAACGTCGCATAGGCATCCTCGACCATCGACCCAAAGTCGTCGAGGTCGATCGTGTCGGCAACGAAGGGTGCCATCACGGCGGTGGCGATGGAGGCGTAGTCGCCCTCGGTCGTCGAAAGCTCCGGCCACGTGGTCGGCAGGTACAGACCCCCGTCGGGGGCGAGACCACCGAGCAGGGTGTCGCCGAACCCGATCTCGGGTGAACGTCCCCGGGAGCTGTGGTAGGTCGCCATTGGCTCAGCCGTCGCTGACGAGGCGGATCACCGAGCCGATCCCTCGCACGACGTCGAGACCGCCGAGCTCATCGAGGGTCGCTTGGAGCGCGGCCTCGGTGGTCTCGTGCAAGATGAGGCACAGCTCAGCGTCACTACCGGTTCCCGACTGCTCCATCACCTGAATCGACACGCCGTGGGAGCCGAAGACCGTCGCCACCTGGGCAAGCACGCCGGGCTCATCGGAGACCACCATGGTCAGGTAGTACTGCGACGAGAGCTCGTCGGCCGAACGCAGCATCGCTTTTTCGGTGATCGACAGCCGAGCCGCAGCGCCATTGGCCACGTTGACAGCGGCGTCGACAAGATCACCGAGCACGGCGGAGGCGGTCGGACCGCCACCGGCACCGCGCCCGTAGAACATGAGATCGCCGACCGTTGCGCCTTCGACGAACACGGCGTTGAACGAGTCGTTGACATTGGCGAGCGGGTGGCCGGTGGGGACCATCGCCGGATGCACCCGGACGGCGACCTCGCCGCCGGCGCGCTCGATCACGGCGAGCGCCTTGATGACGTAGCCGAGGCGCTTGGCGGTGTCGATGTCGGCGGCGGTGATCGATGAGATGCCCTCGTGCTGCACATCGCTGGATCGGACGTCGACACCGAACACGATCGAAGCGATGATCGCGGCCTTGGCGCCGGCGTCGAAGCCCTCGACGTCGGCGGTCGGATCGGCCTCCGCGTACCCGAGCGCCTGAGCATCGGCGAGGGCGTCGGCGTAGTCGGCACCCTCCTGCGACATTTTGGTGAGGATGTAGTTGGTCGTGCCGTTGATGATGCCCATCACCCGGCTGATGTCTTCGCCCACGAGCGACTCGCGCAACGGGCGGATCAGGGGGATGCCACCAGCGACGGCGGCCTCGAAGAGAAGGTCGACACCGTGCTCGGCGGCAACGGCGTACAGCTCCGGTCCGTGCGCAGCGAGGAGTTCCTTGTTGCCGGTGATGACCGGCTTGCCGTTCTCAAGGGCGGTGCGGACGAGCGTCAGCGCCGGTTCGGTGCCGCCGATGAGTTCCACGACGATGTCGACATCGGGATCAGCGACGACCGCCGCCGTATCGGTGGTGAGCAACGACGGATCAGCGAGGCGTTCCTGATGCTTGGCGGTATCGCGTACGGCGATCGCACCGATACGCAACTCCACTCCTGTGCGGGCGGTGATGGTGGCGCGGCGGGCGTCGAGTAGGTCGACGAGCGCTCCACCGACCGTGCCGCAGCCGAGAAGTCCGATGGTGAGGTTGGTCACGAAGCTGAGCGTAGCCGCTTGCCTCAGGGGGCCGACTCGACATTCCGCGGGTACCGTCCTGCCTTTCGTGCTGCCCACCCGATGCAACCCGCAGCTACCGAGACTCGACGTCAGCCTCGCCGAGGGGTGACGAGAGAGCGCAACAGTGCGGGCTTGTCACGCCAAGGCACCACCGTAAGCGACGCCAGCGCCTGCCGTCGGACGCGTCCGTCGCGATCTGCGTAGCTGGCGAGCAGGCGACGATCGCGACTGCTAGGCCGATGAGTCTCGGCCCAGTCGATGATTGGATGCCGGGCGCCGACCGAGCCAGCGGCGGCGAAACCGACAGCGGCGGGCGCTTCGGCTCCCCAGCGCACGATGGTGCGCATCACCCGGTCAGCATCGAGGTTGGTTCGCTCGAGGAGCAGCGCGATGTCGCGGACGTGATCGAGCCGAGGCTCCACACCACCGAGCGCGACGTGCAAGGCGGCGTGAACCAGGTGGAGTTCGGGTCGGAGGGTGAGCACGTCGACGCCGCCAATCTCGACAGTGACAGTCGACGCGACGAGTTCGTCAAGATCGATCAGATGTCCGTACGGACCTGGAGCGAGTGTTCGGTGCAGGTTGAGCTCGGTGCCGGTCCGCCAGCGGATCGTGACCGACGGGGCGAACCGCCGCTCCCAGTCGGGCGACATCGCAGGCTGGCTCCGAGTTGCCCCGAAGGCTTCGAGGGCTGACGCGGCAGCGTGGAGTCGGCCAGCCGGCACGAGCAAGTCGATGCTGTCAGTTATTCGTTGGTCCGGTTCGGGGAGCAGGTGGGCGACCGCCGACCCCTTCAGGAGGCAAGGGGTGATGCCGGCATCGATGAGGATCCCCACCGACTCGAGCGTGACGGTGTCGAGCAGCCGTGCATAGGCCAGCGCCCGCTCATGCGCCTCGACAACGACCTCGGGTCGATCGACCTCCATCTCGCCGGCCAGCATGGCCGCCAGCAACACACCGGTGAGCCGTTGCTCTGCGACCGCGGGCAGATGCCGATCAATGTCGACAGCGTCGATCGTGTCGATCACCCCGTCGGACAGATCCCAGCCGGCGAGAAACTCGAGCAGATCGCTCACGAGCACGACTCTTGCATGCGGCATCCGTCCCGCGTCAGAGGTCGAGCCTCGTGAGATCGTCGAAGGTCTCCCGCCGAACCACGAGTCGTGAATCACCGTCGCGAGCGAACACGACCGGCGGACGAAGCACCTTGTTGTAGTTGGAGCCCATCGAGTGGCCATAGGCGCCGGTGACAGGGGTCGCGAGGATGTCGCCGACTGCGATGTCGCCGGGCACGAGACCCTCACGAACCAGGATGTCGCCGGACTCGCAGTGCTTACCGACAAGCCGGATCGGCAGGGGCCGCTCGGCGTCGACCGCTCGCGGAAGGAAGGTCTCGTAGCCCGATCCGTAGAGGACGGGCCGCGGGTTGTCGCTCATGCCGCCATCGACGGAGACATAGGTCCGTACCCCCTCGATCTCCTTGATCGTGCCGACGGTGTAGAGCGTGACGGCCGCCGCAGCGGCGATCGAACGACCGGGTTCGGCGAGGATCGTGGCGGTGACGCCGGCGGCCGCGCAGGCGTCGCGGACCACCTTGCCCCACTCACCGATCGTCGGGGCGGTCTCATCGTCGACGTAGGGCACACCGAGTCCCCCGCCGACCGACATCTCGGCGAAGTCGCAGGCGGTGGCAATCTCGCCGATGACACTTGCGGCCTTCCCCAGCGACCCGACGGCGAAGACCTGACTACCGATATGGGCGTGGATGCCAAGCACCTCGACGGCCGGAGACATCTGGGCCCGCTCAATCGCCCGTTCGGCGGCGCCGGTGGAGACGGTGAATCCGAACTTGGAGTCGTCCTGGCCCGTGGAGATGTAGTCGTGGGTCTCGGCCTTGATACCGGGGGTGAGCCGCAGGAGGACCTTCGGGGCGACACCGGTCTCGGCGTGCAGCATGTCGAGACGATCGAGTTCGTCGAAGCTATCGACAACGATGCGACCGATGCCGGCCTCGACCGCCATACGAAGTTCGGCGATCGACTTGTTGTTGCCGTGCAGCACCAGCCGTTCGGCCGGAACCCCGGCGTGGAGCGCAACGTGAAGTTCGCCACCGGTGGCGACGTCGAGGTGCATGCCTTCCTCGTAGGCGAGGCGGGCCATCGCCCCGCACAGGA
Organism: Acidimicrobiaceae bacterium; assembly: GCA_002729125.1. GTDB lineage: Bacteria > Actinomycetota > Acidimicrobiia > Acidimicrobiales > Aldehydirespiratoraceae > UBA11606. The sequence goes on from PBTQ01000065.1 coordinate 6,293, forward strand.
ACGCCTTCGTGGCGTAGGCGACGCCGTCGCCGAATGCCTCGACCGCCTCGCGGCAGCGATCACGGAGATGTTGCTCGTCGTAGACGAAAACCGGGGTGCCAAACTCCCGAGCGAGCTCAAGCGTGTTGCACCCTCCGATGTGGAGCACACCATCGACAATCTCTGCGGAGTCGGGCAACAGGCGGGTGGGCAGCGGACGCACGGTTACATCGAGTCCGGAGCGGAGACACCGAGCAGCTGCAGGGCGATCTGGAGACCGACCTGGCTGGCCGCGACGAGCGCAAGGCGGGCCTGGGTGAGTTCAGGAGCGATGGCGTCACTCATGACATAGCAGTCGTGATAGAAGCCGTGCAGCGCAGCGGCCTGCTCGCGTGACCAGGCAGCGATGCGATGCGGAGCGTTATCGACACACGCGACCCGCACGATGTCGGGAAGCTCTTCCAGCGAACGGATCAGGTCGAGTTCCCGCTCGTGGCTAAGCAGCGACGTATCGACATCGGCCAACGGCGAACGCGCCACGCCAGCTTCGGCGGCCTTGGCGAAAATCGAGCAGATGCGGGCGTGGGCGTACTGGACATAGAAGACCGGGTTGTCCATGCCCTGCTTCGCGACCTCTTCGAGATCGAAGGTCTGACGGCTGTCGACCGACTGCATGAGGTAGGTGAAGCGAGCGGCGTCGGCACCGACCTCGGCGACGACGTCGTCGAGCGCGATGAAATCACCCGACCGCCCGCTCATTTTCACCTCGTCCCCACCGCGGGCGAAGTCGACCATCTGGGTGATGGCAATCTCAAGTTCGTCGGGATCGTGACCGAGCAGCTGCATCGCCGCCTTCATGCGGGTGACATAGCCGTGGTGATCAGCACCCCAGACATTAAAGAGGAGTCCGGACCGGGAGAACTTGTCGCGGTGATAGGCGATGTCGGGCGTGAGGTAGGTGAGATCACCGTCGCTCTTGACGAGGACGCGATCCTTGTCGTCGCCGAATTCGGTCGAGCGAAGCCACACCGCACCTTCGTCCTCGAACACTGCGTTGTGGGCTCGGAGGTCGTCCATTGCATCGGCGATGGCGCCGGTAGCTACGAGCGACCGCTCGCTGAACCAGACCTCATGGTGGATGTCGAGCGCTTCGAGCGTGGCCCGATGTGAGTCGAGGCCGCGCTGGAGACCCCATTCGAGCGGGTCGGCGTCGTTCGGCATCTCACCGGCCCACTCATGGATGTATGCGCCGTGGTAGCCGTCCTCCGGGATCGGTTCATCGGCCTTCGCAGCGGCGAGAGATTTGGCGTAGTTGGTCATCTGCACGCCACGGTCGTTGATGTAGGTCTCGCGAGTAACGCGGAAACCACATCGGTCCCTGAGGCGGGCGATCGAGTCGCCGTAGCAGGCGCCACGACCATGCCCGGCGTGCAGCGGCTTATTCGGGTTGGCCGAGACGAACTCGATGTTGAGTTGGGCTCCGGCACCGAGATCCGGTGAGGCGTACCCATCGACACCCTGCTCGAGCACGTCGGTCATGACCTCGTGGAGCCAGGTGTCGGCCAGCCGAAAGTTCACGAACCCAGGACCGGCGATCTCGACGGCAGTGACATGGGCCGGTGGGCGTGCACTGAGGAAGTTGACCAGCGCCTGGCCGAGTTCACGCGGATTCTTGCCCGCCTTCTTGGCGGTGGCGAGCGCAATGTTCGACGACCAGTCGCCGTGGTCGCGGTTGGCAGGACGCTCGAGCGCGATGTCGTCGGGAAGCGGGTCAATGCCGGCTTCAGCGAGGGCGGCCAGCAGGCCGGTACGGAGATGTTCCCGGACGTCCATGAAAGCCTGATGCTACCGGCCGACCCCCGTTGTCAGAGTGACGATCGCGGGTAGGGTGACGCTCCGTCCCTCCCGAGGGGCATGCCCTCGTAGCTCAGCGGATAGAGCATCGGCCTCCGGAGCCGTGTGCGCAGGTTCGAGTCCTGCCGAGGGCGCTCACCGACGTTGCGATGCGCTAGTCGTAGCCACGCACCGACATGCCACACTCGGAGCCATGGACGTCGACATCGTCGCCGAAGCGATCCGAGAGGCCGAGGCTGCGACGATCGCCCCTCGCTTTCGGGCACTCGCCGCCGACGATGTCCACTTCAAGGGACATGACGATCCCGTGACCGTCGCCGATCGCGCCTGTGAAACGATGCTCGGCGCCTCGCTCCGGATGATCGACGATCTTCCTGTCGTGGGGGAAGAAGCGACCGCCGACGACCCATCGTTGCTCGCCGCCACACACCATGACGCCTGGATCGTCGACCCACTCGACGGCACGAAAAACTTCGCGAACGGCTGGGGTGGGTACGCCGTGATGGTCGCCAAGGTGCGCAGCGGCGAAACGACCCATGCGTGGATCTGGATCCCGCAGCAGGGTCAGATGGCGATCGCCGAGCGCGGCGCGGGCGCCACCGTCGACGGCCTCCAGGTGCAGGCGGGCCCCGTCGATGCCGACCCGACCATGTGGACGGCGGTCGTGAAGAAGCGCTACGTCCCCGCCGAAGATCGGCCCGTCGTCGACCGTTTCGCTGCCCGCATCGGTGATCCCGTCGAGGGCATCGGATGCGCAGGGATCGAGTACGTCGATCTCGTGCTCGGCCGATACGACCTCTTGATGTACTGGCGGACCCTGCCGTGGGACCATGCCCCCGGCAGCCTGCTTGCGACCGAAGCCGGGCTGGAAGCCATCCGACCCGACGGTCGCCCCTACCGACCCGGGGAGGAGGCACTCGGCCTTCTCGTCGGCCGTCACGCGACATCAGCAGTGCCGCATCTCGATCCGCGCTGACACTCGTGACCAACCGCCGAACTCCCAACCCAACCGACCCACCGGATTGCGCATGTGCACCCGTGCGGCGCACCGATCTAGCGTTTGGCATGGCGATTACGCTTGTTTGGCGTTTAGGCATCGGTTCGAAGGCGTGGGGCGACGTCGAATGACACGCGTGCTGCTCGTCGGTCCGGGGGCGATCGGACTCACCGTCGCGGGCGCCGTCCTACAACGCCCCGAAATGGCCCTTGCGGTCGCCGCGCGCACACCGTTCGACAAGATCGCTGTCGAGCTTGACGGGGAGCGGATCGAGTGCGAGGTGCCGGTGCTGACCGACCCCTTCGCGATCACGGGCCCGTTCCACATGGTCCTGCTCGGCACGAAGGCCCACCAGCCCCCCGCCGTTGCGCCGTGGCTCGCCGCGGCGTGCGGGCCCGACACCGACGTCGTCGTACTCCAGAACGGCATCACCCATCGTGAGCGTGTCGAGCCGCTCATCGGGCCGGCATCGCTGGTACCCGCCGTCGTCAACATCCCGGCCGACCGAGTGGCTCCCGGCCACGTCCGAGTCGGGTTCCGGCGGCACCTCGTCGTGCCCGACAACGACCCCGGTCGCCGCACGGCCCATCGGTTCACCGACACCTTTCTCGACGTGAACACCACAGCCGACTGGCACACGGCAGCGTGGCGCAAGCTCGTGATGAACGCTGTCGTCGGCACGATCACAGTGCTGACCCGCACGACCAACACCGTCCTCCTCGACCGGGATGCCCGTGCCCTCGCCATCGCTCTCGCCGATGAGGTGCAACACGTCGCCATTGCCGATGGTGCCGCCCTCGAGCCCCGCGACTACGGGCCGGTCATCGATCTGGTGGGTGATGCCGGCGGTGACCACCGGTCGTCGATGACCACCGATCGGGTCAATGGCGTCCCCTCCGAATGGCGGATCCGCAACCTCGACGTGATCGAACGCGCACAGCAACACGGCGTCGACGTGCCTCTGTTCCGGCATCTCACCACATTGGTGAGGTTGGGAGAACCATCCGATCGGCCCTGACGTCGGCCCTCCCGACGAAAGGAACCTCGTGCAGACCGCCCATCTCTTCCTCGGCTCGATCGGCGACTAGGTTCCGGTCATGGCCGTCACCGACACCGCTCCCCCTGCGAAGAAGGAACGCTGGACCTACCAGTGGAAGGAACTCCACGACGAGGTCATCACCAGCGGGCTGTGCACCGGCTGCGCCGGGTGTGTGATCAGCTGCCCGCACGATGTGATCGGGTACGAACACGAGCCCGGCGCCTACAAACCGTTCCATCTCGAGGAAGAACTCGGCACCTCCGACTGCGTCCACGGCCAGAAGGGCTGCACCTCGTGTACCCGAGCGTGCCCTCGGTTCCGCATGTGGGAACCAGAGGCCGACATGCACCTTCACGGTCGCGAGCGGAAAGACGGCGAGATATCGGGCATCTACTCCGACATTCTCCTCACCCGAGCGAGCGATGATTTCGTGTACGAGACCGGCCAGGACGGTGGTCTCGTCTCCGCAATGCTGATCTGGCTGCTTGAGAACGACATCATCGACGGCGCGTTGACTTCGGGGGTGGAGACGCTCGAGAACGGCGAGCCGGGATGGAAGGCCTTCCCGATGGTCGCCACCAACCGCAACGAAGTCCTTCGGGGTGCCGGCAGCCGCTACACGTACTCGGCCAACACAATGGCGTTCGACGAAGCCAAGGAACGAGGGCTCGAGCGGCTCGCCCTCGTCGGCATGAGCTGCCAGACCTCAGTCGCGCCGGTGATGTGGCATCGCAAGATCGGCAAGGTCTCCAAACCGTTCAAGCTCAACATCGGCCTGCTCTGCTCGAAGTCGTTCGACGATGCGCTGTTCGACGAACTCTTCGAGGTCAAGTACGGCCTCAAACGCGAGAACATCGCCAAGATGAACATCAAGGGCGTCTTCCAGGTCTGGACCAAGGACGGCGGCTACCACGAGATCAACCTCAAGGAATGCCACGCCTGGACTCGCGAAGGCTGCAACCACTGCCCCGACTTCGCGGCCGAGCACGCCGACATCTCCACCGGAGGGATCGGCAACGAGACCGACTGGACCCTCACCATCGTGCGAACCGAACTCGGTCGTGCCGTCATCGACGCCATGGTCAAGGACGGCGCCATCGAGACCCGACCCGGCGACGACGACCCGGGCGCCATCGCACTGATGCATCGGCTGGCCGAAAACAGTCGAAAGCGGTGGCCTGACTGGGCACAGCCAGCCGCCAAGGTGGGAATTTCCACCAAGCCCGCCGGGTAGCGCCCGCCTACTCACTCGCCACCGGACAGGAAAGGGAACCATGTCGCGCGACATCGAATTCTGGGCCGACCCTGCTTGACCGTGGTGTTGGGTGACGGCCCGTTGGGTCGTCGACGAGGTCAAGGACCAGCGTGATCTGAAGATCACCTGGCAGCCGTTCAGTCTGCTCTTGAAGAACCAGCCCACCGAAGGCACCCCGTACTACGACGGCGTGCTCCAGACGTACAAGATGCTTCGCGTCATGGAGTCCGTCCGTGCCTCGGAAGGCAACGACGGCGTGTTCGCGCTGTACTGGGAGCTCGGCGCGCGCATCCACCATGACAAGGATCGCGATTTCAATATCGCTGATGCACTCGAAGCGGCCGGCCTTCCAGCGACGCACGCCGAGGCCTTCGAGGACGAACGCTTCGACACCGAGATCCGGAACAGGCACGACGCCGGCCTTGCCCTCACGGGCGACGACGTCGGCACACCCATCATTGCGATGGACACCCCCGGCGGCCGCCAGGGCATCTTCGGTCCGGTCATCACGGCGGTCCCGAATTCGGAAGATTCCCTGCGGCTTTGGGACGGTATGGTCGCCATGATGAGCGTCGATGGCTTCTGGGAACTCAAGCGCACCCGGACGCGTCGCCCCGAGTTTCCGGCCCGACCCAAATGAGCGCCGATACCCCGCCGACCGAAACCGGCGGCAACCTTCCTCCCCTCGAGGAGGAGTCGATCTATCACCTGCTCAAACCGGAGATACTGGAGCACGGTGACGGGCGCGCAGTTCTGCGTTTCACGCCGGCACCGATCTGGACGATCGGTGCCGGCGTGGTGCAGGGCGGCATCGTCACCGCCATGCTCGATATGGCGATGGCGTTCGCCTCCAACGGCCTCTCGACCGCGACCATCACCGTCGACATCCTGCGGCCGGCCACCGGTCGACTCACCGCTACCGGTGAGGTCACGAAGTTAGGGCGCCGGCTCCTTTTCGCCACCGGTGAGTTGCACGACGACGACGGTCGCCTCATCGCCCGAGGCAACCAGACGGCGATTCCGCCGAGCTGATCAGACGAGGCTGACGGTCCCGGACAGCTACAGCACGTCGTCGAGCACGGTGCAGGCCCGGGCAATGTCGTCGCTGGAGTTGTAGTGCACCGCCGACACGCGCACGACACCGTCGTCGATGTCGAGACCGAGCGAACCGACGAGTCGATGGGCGTAGAAATTGCCGTGGCCACATGAGACCTTGGCAGCGATCAGCGCGTCGTAGATCGACGCCGATGTCGTGCCCGGCACGTGGAAGGCGACCGTCGGGGCCCGAACGGTGTGATCTGCGGTCGGCGCACCGACGAGACGCGCCCGGTCGTGCGCGATCAGCATCTCGACCAGCGGAGCCGTGATCTCAGCCTCATGGGACGCAAAGGCGTCGAAGAGCGACGCGACCCGATCCCGTCTGGCGGTTCCTTCAATGCCGTGATGAGCGACGAGGGTGTCGTAGTAGTCGGCGACGCCTGCGACCGAACCAATCGCTGCGTGGTCGGGACCGGCTGGGGTCAACCATCCCTCCGGCGTCGTGTCCTTGAAGTAGTGGCCTTGGTTAGTCATCTGCTCTAGCAGCGATCGGCGGGTGTACATGAGCCCGACGTGAGGTCCGTACGTCTTGTACGTCGAGTACAGGTAGACGTCGCAGTCGAGCGCGCCGACGTCAGGGAGGCCGTGCGGTGCATAGGACACGCCATCGACCACGATGTGCCCTCCCACTGCGTGCATACGATCGGCGAGCGCCCGGACCGGGTTGATGGTGGCGGCGATGTTCGATGCGTGGGTAACGGCAAGGAGGCGGGTTCGATCGGTGATCAGTTCGTCGAGGTCGGCGGGATCAAGCAGCCCAGTCTCGGGGTCGACCGCCCATTCCTTCACGACGATGCCCGTCTCGGCGAGACGTCTCCATACCCCCTGATTGGCCTCGTGATCCTGCCCGGTGACGAGAATCTCGTCGCCGGCGTCCCACATCGGCCGCATGGCTTTGGCCAGCACATAGGTGTTCTGACTGGTCGACGGGCCGAAATGGATCTCGCTCTCGCCAGCCGCAAAGAGTTCGGCCATCACCGAACGCGAGCGATCCATCGCCTCGGTGGCAACGACCGACGGGCCAAAGTCCCAGTTGGGCTGGCACTTGGCGTGGGCGAAGAGGTCGGCGAGGAGATCGACGACCTGACTCGGGCAGTAACTGCCACCGGCGTTCTCCAGGTGCGCCCACTGCCCCATCTTGGGGTGCGCAAAGGCCGGGAACTGGGCCCGGACGAAATCGAGATCGAGGGTCGTCATGCGGGCACGCTAGCCCGCACCCGTCGGATCAGGAGGCGAGTGCCTGGTCGGTGCAGCCGCCCTGCCCGGTAAGCATGGCGCGGATGTCGGCGGGGATGTCCTCGGGGTTGTCCCGCAGGGTCGACTCGAGTTCCTTGAAGGCCGCAAAGTCACGGCCGGAATCGGCGGCGACGACCGCATCAGCGAGCCGGTTGGAACCGTCGATCTCACCACCGAAGTACTCGACGATCTCGACGAAGGCACACTCGCAGTAGGTCGCGATCTGGTCAGCCGTCAACTCGATCTCGGCGCCATCGGTGTTGGCTTCCGTGCACGCCCGGATGAAGTTCGGGCGGAGGTTGCCATCGTCTTCGGCCTCGGCCCACGACTGCGGGTCATTCGAGGAGCCACAGGCGCTCGCGAACACGAGCACGCTGAAAAGCATCGCAAAGATGGTGAGGGATCGCTTCGTCGTTCGCATGACGAGATGAGGGTAGCGGCGAGTGCCGCCGCGGCTGCGCCGCCGCGCCGAAAATGGTGGCGAAGCCGACTAGCGAGTCCCGAGCTCTCGGGCCCGGGCGAAGACCGCATCGAGCATCTCTTCGGTGAGTCGGCCGGTGAAGGTGTTCTGCTGGCTCACGTGAAAACTGCATAGCAGTGTTTTGCCAGAGTCGAGGGGCACCTCCACACCGTGACCGAACTTGGGTCGAGGCCGAACTCCGAGTTCCTGGCAGGCCACCTGATACCCGAAGCCGCCCAGCACGACGATCACCTTCAGGTTGATGAGCGCCTCGACCTCCCGCTGAAAAAAGGGTCGACAGGTGTCGCGCTCGACCGTGGTCGGCTTGTTCTCCGGTGGGGCGCACTTGACCGGCGACGTGATCCAGGCACCGTCCATCTCGAGCCCGTCATCGACGCTCGCCGAATCGGGCTGGTTCGCATACCCGGCGCGGTACAGCGCCCGGTAGAGCCAGTCGCCCGAGCGATCGCCGGTGAACATCCGCCCCGTGCGGTTTGCGCCGTGCGCCGCCGGTGCAAGTCCAACAACAAGAAGATGAGCAGCCGGATCACCGAAGCCCGGCACGCCCCTTGCCCAGTATTCGTGATCCTCGTAGGCCTTGCGCTTTTCCTGCCCGATCTGCTCGCGCCACTCAACCAGTCGAGGGCACGCACGACACGCACCGACCTCCTCGGCCAGCACTCGGAGCTGGGCAGCGGGTTCTCGCTGACGGTAGGCCACGGGCGCAGGCTACGTTGACTAGCCGATGGTACATCGCTCCACTCCCCCCAAACCCACCCTCGTCTTGTTCGTCCGCCACGGTCAGACCCCGACCACCGGCGCCTCCCTGCCGGGCCGGGCCCCGAACTTGCACCTCGCCGACAAGGGCGTGGCCCAAGCCGAGGCCGCCGCTGCGCGCATCGGTGCGCTGAAGCACGTCGCTGCGATCTACGCGTCGCCGATGGAACGCACCCGAGAAACCGCTGCACCGATCGCCAAAGCCCGAAAGCTGCGCGTCCGCCAAGCGAAGGGCTTGATCGAATGCGACTTCGGCGACTGGACCGGAAAAAAGCTGGCGGACCTCCGCAAGCTTGACGCCTGGAAGACCGTGCAGCGCTATCCCAGCGGCTTCCGGTTCCCGGGCGGTGAGTCGTTCGCAGAAATGCAGTCTCGCGCCGTCGACGCCACCCACGAACTCGTCGCCGCTCACCCCGGCGAGACCATCGTCGCCGTCTCCCACGCCGACGTGATCAAGGCGGTCGCCGCCGCCGCCACCGGCACCCACCTCGACCTCTTCCAGCGCATCGTGGTGTCGCCGTGCTCGATCACTGCGATTCTCTACGGCCCCGAGGGACCAGTCGTCTTGACAGTCAATTCCACCGGCGACGACCTCACCGCCCTGGCGCCCTCATGAACGAGTCCTTTTCCTTCTTCGACCCTGAGTTCTTCACCGTCGGCACGCTCGGTCCTCGGGGCGAGCGTGTTTTCTACCTGCAGGGACGTGGCGACGGAAGATTGGTGTCGCTTCGGCTCGAGAAGCAGCAGGTGGCAAGCCTCGCCGACTACCTGACGCAGGTACTCGACGACCTTCCCGAAGCCTCGATCGGCCCGCTCCCCTCGGATCTGAGCCTGCGCGAGCCGGTCGTTGCGGCATGGACGGTCGGGGCAATCGGCATTGCGTACTCCGCCGACGACGACCGACTCGTGATCCTCGCTGAGGAGATGACCGACGATGACGGCGACAACGAGCCCGCCCAGGCTCGCTTCACGCTGTGTCGTGAGCAGGTCGTCGGCCTCATCGACCGGGCTCGCGACGTCGTGTCGGCTGGCCGGCCCCCGTGTCCGTACTGCGGCAGCCCGCTCCAGCCCCGCCACGGGGACTGGTGCGCCTGCTCCAACTGACACCGTGGCCGCACCACACGCCGACGAGGAGTCGCCGTTCCTCTCCCGTGACCCGATCGCCACCAACCGGGCACTCAGCCTGCTCGCGGAAGGTGGGGTCGAGCTCGTCGGTCGCATGCCGTACTCGAGCAACGCAACCTTTCTGGTCGACATCGAGCACGACGGGCTCCAGGCCCAGGGCATCTACAAGCCGCTACGAGGTGAGTCACCCCTGTCGGATTTCCCCGGCGGCCTTTACAAGCGCGAGGTCGCCGCATTCGTCACGAGCGAAGCGCTCGGTTGGGATCTTGTCCCGCCCACCGTCGAACGCGAACTCGTGCACGGCGTCGGCTCACTCCAACTCTTCATGCCGTGCGTGTTCGAGGAGCACTACTACACACTCCATGAGGAATCGGATCGCTACGACGATGAGTTCCGGCAGATCTGCGCCTTCGACCTCGTGATCAACAACACCGACCGTAAGGCCGGCCACTGCGTGCTGGGTCTCGATGACAAAATCTGGGCTATCGACCACGGTGTCGCATTTCATCAGGAGTTCAAGCTCCGGACGGTTCTCTGGGACTTCGTGGGCGAGGACATTCCCGACAAGTGGTGCGACGACCTCTGGCGCCTCGTCGACAATCCTCCGGCGCAGTTCGAGCAATTGCTGAATCCTTTCGAGCGCGACGCCATCACAACGCGGACAACGGCTCTCGGAACCGCCCGGCGTTTCCCTCGCGATGACACCGGGGGACGCCGCTACCCCTGGCCACTGGTCTGACCTTCCACCGACGATTCAGGCGCAGCACCGAGGAAATTTCGGCGATCTTCCCGCCCGCTCGAGAAAGGTCCTAAAACACACGCAAAAGCCCAGCACCGAAAAATCAGATGTGCTAGGTTAAAAAGATTAGTCGCCTCCTCAGAGCTCTGAGCGGGGCGACTTTCCATTTTCGGACTGCTGTGCACTGAGCCGACGTGCATCTGCGTCGAAAACGACGAACCCCCGGCCGAGGCCGGGGGTCCTAAAGATCAGTTGATGGCCGGAGTTAGCGGGACTTGAGCGCCTCGATCAGGGCCGGCATCACCTTGTGGACATCGCCCACTATGCCGAGGTCGGCGACGGCGAAAATCGGCGCCTCCGGATCCTTGTTGATGGCGATGATGTTCTTGGAGCCCTTCATGCCAACGAGATGTTGTGTTGCGCCAGAGATACCAGCGGCGATGTAGACGGTGGGCTTCACTACCTTGCCCGTCTGACCGACCTGCATCGAGTAGGGCACCCAGCCGGCATCGACGATCGCACGACTCGCGCCGGCGGCGCCACCGACGGCGGAGGCCAGTTCATCGACGAGCGAGAACGCATCGGCCTCACCCAAGCCACGGCCACCAGAGACCACGATCGCCGCCTCGTCAAGCTTCGGGCCGTCTGACTCTTCGACGTGACTGTTGGTCACCTTGGCAGCTCCAACCGCACCGAGCTCCGGCACATCGAGATCCTCGGTGTCGGCCTCAGCCCCACCCACGCCATCGGCCTCGAACGACTTCGGGCGGATGAGGAAGATGCCCGGCTTGCCCGACGTGTTCTTGGTGCGGACATCGGTGACGCCACCGAAGACCGGCTCGGAGCCGATGAGCTCGTCGCCGTCGGCCTCAAGGGCCACACAGTTCGTGATGACACCGGTGTCGAGCTTCACCGAAAGACGGGCGGCAACATCGCGCCCATCCTGGGTGGTGCCCAGCAAGAACGCATCGGGAGCGTCAACGTCGCCTTCCGCGATGGCGTTGGCGACGGCTGCAGCGACAGCCGCTCCCTGAAGGCCACCGTCGAGATCACCCGTGCTGTAGACGGTCTCGGCGCCGTGCTCGCCGAGCTCCTCGGCGTAGTCGTCGCCGTCGCCCGCCATGAAGACCTCGATGGTGTCGGCCAACTCACGAGCCGCAGCGAGCATCTCGAGCGTGATGGAAGCAACGGCATCGCCGTTCGCCTCACCGAAAATCCAGATCTTGTCGATTCCCATGATCAGTGCCTCCTAGAGAACCTTGAGATCGTCGAGGAACGAGACAATGCGCTCGTAGGCGTCGCCTTCGTCCTCGATGACTTCGCCGGCCTCACGAGCGGGGGCTTCGGCGATCGAAACAATTTCCTGACCGGCGCCGGCCCAACCGACCGAACCGGCGTCAATGCCAAGGCCGCCTAGGTCGAGCTCGTCGACCGGCTTGGACTTGGCGGCCATGATGCCCTTGAACGACGGGTAGCGAGGCTCGACCACACCAGCGGTCACGGAGACCATTGCCGGCAGCGGGCACTCGACCTCGTCATAGCCGGCTTCGGTCTGGCGCTGCACCTTTGCGGCACCACCATCAACTGCGACCGATTTCGCAAAAGTCACCGACGGGAGATCCATGAGAGCGGCAACCTGCTCCGGAACGGTGCCCGTGTAACCGTCACTCGACTCGGTCGCAGCGAGGACCAAATCGGGCTCCTGGCGAGCGATTGCGGCGGCGAGAACCTTGGCCGTGCCGAGCGCATCGGAGCCTTTCAGAGCTTCGTCGCTGATCAGCGTGGCGCTTGCAGCACCCATCGCAAGAGCGGTGCGCAGACCGGCCGTCTCGTTGTTCGGAGCCATAGACACAAGGTGAACTTCTCCTTCACCGGCAGCATCGACAAGCTGCAGAGCCATCTCGACCCCGTAGGAATCCGATTCGTCAAGGATGAGCTTCGCGTCCCGAACGAGCGTCTTGCTCTCGGGATCGAGCGCACCCGGGTCGGCCGGATCCGGGATCTGCTTTACACAAACAACAACCTTCATAGATCGAGAGTCTGCCATCGGGCCCGAAAAAACGCGCCACCGGGCGATCGGCAAATTCCGCAAACCTTCGGGGTTGCATCACCGCTGGTACCGTCACCGCCTGTGCGGATTCTGTTCATCGTGAACTCCGTGGCCTCGTCGGTCACCGCCCGACGACGGGTCGTGGTCCACAAGGCGTTGTCCGCCGACCACGACGTCACCCTCGCCGAAACCAGCCGGCGGGGCCACGCCACCCGTCTCGCCCAATCCGCTGCCCGGGAGAGCTACGACCTCGTCGTCGTGCTCGGCGGTGACGGCACGCTCAACGAAGCAGCCAACGGCCTCGCCGGCACCGATACCGCACTCGCCACCCTCCCCGGGGGCTCCACCAACGTCTTCGCCCGAATCCTCGGCCTCCCCGACGACAGCGTCGAGGCCGTCAATGTGCTCCTTGAGGCACTCGATGCCGGCAACATCAACCGCATCGGTCTCGGAGCGGTTGAGGGTCGCTACTTCCTCTTCCACTGCGGCGTCGGCTTCGATGCCGCAGTGGTCGAACAGGTCGAACGCCGAGGTCCCTGGAAGCGCTGGGCCGGCCACCCACTCTTCATTTACGCCGCCGTCGACACCTGGATCCGGCGCGTCGACCGCGGCAACCCGCCGCTGCGTGTTATCGACGCCAACGGGCAGGAGCGCACACGCGGTCACTTCTCAATCATCATGAACGCGAACCCCTACACCTTCCTCGGCAACCGTGCGTTCGAACTCGTTCCGGAACTCACCCTCCAGGACCCACTCGCTGCCGTGACCCTCAAAGAACTCAACCTGCGCACACTCGGCCCGGTCGCCGCCGCCGCGCTCGCCCATCAGCCCCTGGAGGGGCGCAAGAACCTCGATATCGCAACCGGTGTGCGCTCACTAGTC
>PBTQ01000110.1 GCA_002729125.1 Acidimicrobiaceae bacterium
CGAGTGCGCAGTGGGAGCGGCCACGTAGACTCCCACCTTTCGCCTACTTTAACCCGGTGGTGTTTGTGTCCCAGGCCTCTCTTCTTCGTCGTGCCTTTCAGTTGTTGCGTCGAGACGGGATCGTTGGTTTCACACGTCGGACCGCGCATTCCGCGGGATGGCGCAGTCGGAAGCTCTACTGGCGCACGGTGAACCGGGTTCCTTTTCTTGTGTCGACCAGGCGCCGACTCCGGAGCACGCTGACGTCGGGCGCTCGCCGATCCGCCCGTCATTCAATCGGGGCCGCGACTCTTGGCCAAGTCGATCAGGTCGTTGCCCATATCGAGATTGCATTAGCCCCATCGACTCCGGAAGATAAGCAGGAAGCTCCGACCCTCCCAGTCGCTGTGGTGGTTCCGGCGTACCAGGCCGCTGACTACCTAGATGACTGTCTGGCGTCCGTTGCTCGTCAGATCTACACCGACTGGCGTTGTTATGTCGTCGACGACGGTTCGACGGATGAGACCTCGGCAATCGCATCGGCCTGGGAGCGAAAAGATCCTCGTTTCCGCTTGATACGCCATGGGGCGAATCGGGGGTTGTCGGCGGCGCGTAACACCGGGTTGCGTGAAGCGGTTGAACCGACAATCGCGTTTCTTGATGCCGATGATCTTCTCGTCTGCCGGTCACTGGATCGGCGGGTGTCCGCGATGCGATTCGAGTGGTTCCGCGAGGATGTCGTGGGGACATGGTCAGTCACCCCACAGGTCCCGGAGGAGACGACGATCGACGAAGCGGAGTCTCTGGATCGGGCACAGTCGAACCGTGGTGTCGATTTCGTTCAGAGCGAGGGTGAGTGCCCGTTCAACGCGCACGCGCCGTTGCTGCGGACCGAGGTGCTTCGCCGGGCCGGGGGCTTCGATGAGCGCCTTGTGCGAGGGGCGGAGGACTGGGACCTTTGGCAACGCCTCTTGCGTCACGGGTACCGGTTCGTGGGGGTTGCAGGTATCGCAGGGGTGTATCGCCAGCGTCGAGCTTCGATGGTCCGCCGAGATCCCTCCGGACATATTGCTGCTTCGGGCCGGCTCATCAATCAGGCCGAGACTCATGTCGTGATCGATCGAACGTTTGCCGTCGATGCTGCGGCATCACTCCCGCTCTCGGTGATCAATGTGGGAATCCGTCGCTTGAAACGGGCCGCCATTTATGGAGGAATCGGGGTCGGAACTTCAGCAGATGCGTTAGCGGTCGATGATCCGTCAATCCTCGAGTTCTTGACTCCGGTCACCAATGTCGAGTTCGCCCGCCTCGACCTTGCCAAGGCTGCGAGAGCTGGCCTCAACCGGGGTCTCGGCCTCGGGGTTGCGTCGGGATCTCTGGAGCCAGGGACCGCAACGCGCATCGCGCAGATCGGATCACAGATCGCTCGTCGTCTCCGTGAGGAGGTCGCTTTCCTTCCGGTCGAGGAACCAAACGCTGAGTCCGCCGTGGACCTCCGGCCCGTCTATGCCGCCGTCGACTACCTGCTGATCGCCGAGACTGCAGCGGACGTTGCTCCGATGCTCAAGGCAGTCCAAGCGATTGCAACCGTAGACGACACGGTTGCTTACTTGGATCTCGAAGTTGTCAAGGGCGACGAGGGAGCGACGGCGGCGTTCGATGCGGCAGGGATCGACGGTCACCCGTTCAACCATTTCGCGTTCGGGCGGATCGAGGCCGGCGCCGTTGTCGTGCGACGCCCGCTCGGACCTGTGACCGCTGAAGTGCTGGCCGTCTGCGGCGAGTCGGTTGCGATCGTGGAGGTTCCTGCTGCTGAACGAGAACTTGAACTGCCCTGCAATGCAAGTTCTGCCATCGAGACACCGTCGCTCACACCTGGCTTTTCGCCCTCGCCTCCGACCGCTCGTTCGATGGTCACCAACTATGGACGCCTGCTTCTCAAGGAGGAAGGGCCGATTCACCCGCCGAGCGCGCGACTCCTCGACGAACTGCGGGACAAGCACCGAGGTGAGGCTGTTGTCATCGTCGGTAACGGCCCGTCGCTCAACGACACGCCGCTCGAGCAACTTGGTGGTGTGCCAACTATTGCCGTGAATGGCATCTTTTATGCGGCGGAACGGTTTCCTGACCCGATCACCTATTACGTGGTCGAAGATACCAGTGTCTTTCTCGAGAACACGCAGGCAATCAAGGATTTCGCAACCCAGTACAAGCTCTTCCCGACGTTGTACCTCGATGCCTTCAGCCCGGAGGAACTCGACGAGTCGATCGGGTTTTTCCGGATGAACGGCGGGTTCTACGGTCGAGACACCGGGACGCTGTGTCACCCACGATTCTCTATGGATCCCCGTCAACGGCTCTACTGCGGTCAATCCGTGACGATCATCAATTTGCAGCTCGCCTACTGGATGGGCTTTTCCCGGGTCGTTCTGATCGGTATGGACTTCAGCTACACGATCCCCGATGATGTCGACCGTGAAGGTGATCTGATCACCTCGAACAGCGATGATGTCAACCATTTCCACCCCGACTATTTCGGGAAAGGTAAGTCCTGGAAGGATCCGAAGCTTGACCGGGTCTTGGTCAACTACCGGCTGGCGAAGGAGATGTTCGAGGCGGACGGCCGAGAGATCGTCAACGCGACGGTTGGTGGCCGATTAGAGATCTTCCGGCGCATGGACTTGCTCGAGGCGGTGAAGGTACCCGTCACGTGACCCGCGTCGATGTGATTGTTGCAGCGCTCAATGAACAGCAGCATCTCGCTGCTTGCCTTCGCAGCATCCAGCGCCAGCGCAAGGTCGATCTTGGACTGATCGTCGTTGATGATGGCTCGACCGACCAGACAACGGTGATCGCTCGCGCCGCTGCTGCTGCGGATGATCGGGTGCACGTCATTCGTCACGAGTCACCGAGGGGGCTGGCCATCGCCCGCAACGCGGGTTTGGCCGCCGCTACTGCTCCCTGGGTGACCTTCGTCGACGGTGACGACTTCCTGCTCCCGGGCGCGCTTCGTTCTCGACTCGAACAACTCGCCGATGCTCCCAGCGATACCGTCGGAGCGTACGGGGACTGGATCTCGGTTCCTGAACGTATGCCCCTTCTGCCAGTGCGGCGTCGAGCTGCTCGCCGTCCAGATGTCTGGATGGTGCCTGCTGGCAAGGGGGTTCCTTTCATTGCCTCGGCTCCTGTGATCGCGCGCGAGATCGTCGAGGAGCTCGGCGGGTTCGACCCTCGATGGAAGACGGGGGAGGATGCCGAATTCTGGCGATGGTGGCTCCGGCTTCAAGCGCGGACCGTGTACACCCCTCACCTGTGTGTCGCCTACCGCCGTCGAACGAACTCAATGAGGCGGCGCGATCCAGGCGGCCACTACAGAGCTAATCGGGATGCCTTTGCTGCGCTTGATTTGCCCCTACCGAACGACGCGCCAGCTGGGGTCTTGACTGCCACCGACGCAACGTACCGCACTGCGGCAGCGCATCAATCTCGGGGCCTTTGGGGAGGGGCTCTTGGCCTCGCAGAGGGCCAGGACGACGAGGTCGATCGGCTCCTCGCAGAGCTTGACCCGGTCGCCTTGCGGCTGGGTGATCCATCCGTCCTTGCGGCGCAGGCATCGGCAACGGCGCGGCGTCGGGTCCGAGGTACCAAACGAAACCGAGACCTGCTCGCACGACTCGACGCGACTGCTCCCTCCCTTCGTGAACGCGTCTCCGCTGCAGCTGCTCCGAGGGCATCTCGCGCTGAACTTCGAGACGCAGCTGCCTGGCTACGTGGCTGTCGCGAGCTACCGGGCGAAGGCTGAATATAGATCCGGTGACCTTCGCAGGCATGACGCTTTGTCATTCGCACCGGGGCTAGCAGCGATGCTGACCAGTATGTGGGAAGCGGTGAAGTGGCTAAGCAGCCGGACCGGCGTCATCTTCGTTGTGAGCGTTGCGTTTGCCATCCTTTGGGCTGCAACGGGAGCGTTGGGGTCGCTGCCAGAGCGACAGGCTTTGGCATAACCGTCGCCTTCATCGCTGCTTTGCTTGGGCGTCCTTCAGCAGCTCAAGAAGGCCAGCCGCATGGCGAGCGTGACGCAGCTTCGGCGGGTTCATTCCGTCGCTACCCCGACAGCGGCTAGCGCTGACACAGAAACGACGATCGGTAGGGGGTATTCACCACCTAAGGGCCCTGGTAGCCAATGAATTACGGCCACGACCACCGACCGTCAAATACAGCGCGCAAATTGGCTCTCAACGACCATCTGATCTCAGTAGGCCCGCTGCTCGGAACGACCACCCGTCTCGCAATGTGCAAAGCGATCGCTAGCTCTGCGGCTGGTGCTTGCTTGGTCCACTTTGAGCCGACTGGCCGATGCATAAGCACGCACAGTGCGCTCCGCTGTTTTTCGCCAGGAGTGCATACGGGCGCGCTGAACGGCGCGCTTACTAAGTTGCTCTGCGTACACAGCGTCGTTCAATACCCGGTGCAGAATCTCCGTAAGGGACTTGGAGTCGGGAACGGGTGCATATGCTCCGCTATCGCCCGCAACTGCTATGTGTGAGCTGTTCGGTGCCAGTACCGGAACGGTGCCATGGGCCATTGCCTCCAGCACCGGCAGACCGAACCCTTCGTACTCGGATCCCCAAAGGAAGGCCCTGCTCCGGGCGAGCGCGTTGCGGATCACTTCGTCCTCGGCATTGACCACCACGTTGATGAGCGACGGGTTGATACGGGCGGCGCTGATTGCGTTGTGAACCATGCCGGCCCGGACATTGGGTGTGAAGACATGCCCGACGACGGGTGGTCCTCCCATCCGCTGTCTGTCGGCGAGCACTTGGGTGAGGGATGTCAGTACGGCATGTCCGTGTTTTCGAGGCGCAGATTGGACGAGGCAGGTGATGTCGTGCCGGCTTGCGGCTGAGGCAATCGTCGTCGCAACTTTGCATCCCAAGGGCACGGTCACCATCTGGTTGCTCGGGTGTTCGGTAACCATTTGGAGGTCAGCGCGGGTGTGATCTGAGGGGCACAGGACGATGTCGCCTTGGGTGAGCGAGTTGATCGATCGCTGGATTGGGGGCACCCCAGTCGCGCCGTAGAGGTCTGGTCGACGGAGATGCAGGACGTCGTGGACTGTGAGGATCCGACTTGCGGAGCAGGTCAATCGAGGTGGCGGCAGCGGCAGGTGGATGCTGTGAAAAACATCGCAAGCGGAGAGCGGACCGAGGATGCTGAGCGCGTCAGCGAAGGAATCTTGGGCCTCAACGCTGATCAGCCGGCCTTCAACCAGTGCGTGGAGTTCGGAGATTGCTGCTCCATTGCTCACATCGCATTTAGACGGAGGCTCCTGCACCACAGCCCAAACTTGATCGTCGCTCACCAACGGCAGGTGTCGGAGCAACTCTCGGCCGTAGCGAGCGATGCCTGTCTGAGCGAGCCGAGGGTCGATCAAGCGGCTGACGTCTATGAGTACTCGGCGAGCGCTTGTCATGCCTTTGGTACTCGTATGCCAAATAGGTGTCTCGAAGCCGTCAACTCAACGAAGCTTGAGGCAGTCATTTGGTGGGGCATGGTTTGAAGTTGAGAATGTGCTCTCCGCTGGAATGGCGATTCGCTTGCCGTAAGAGCGAAATCACGACGAACGCGAGCAGGTACGAAGAGTTCATCGCCTTGCCCGATAATCACTACTTGTCAGCTCGGTGCTCGCGCAGCTGGGATGCGAATTGTTCTCGTTCAGCTCGGAGCAGCATTCCCCACTCTCCTCGAGCGACTTCAAGGGCCTGCAGCGCATCGCCACGAGCCTTGTGAGCATGTGCGCTGACCCCTGACTCTAGATCCGCTATTTGGGTTTTGAGTGCTGTGATTTGGCTGGTGGCTTGCGCCGTTTGCTCCGACAGAAGGTCCTGCTTGGAGCCGAGGTTTACCCGGGCGCGTTCCTGGAAGCTGAGTTTCCACGGAATCAAAATGAGGAGCCCAGTGGTCAGCATGATGAAGGCGACTCCGAGTTCGCCGGCCAACGCCGAGGCGAGACCCGCAAGGATGACGGCGGTGTAGGTGGACCCGGTCGGGGTGAAATACCACCGGGCAAACACAATGAACCTTTTCTGCGTTAGGCGTCCTCGGGTCATAGCATCACATTAGGTGGCCGGGCCTCTTCGTGACTTAAACGAGAGGGGGCCGCCCTCGCCGCGTCAGCTCCATTACAGCAGTCCAGCTAATTGGATTTCTCGGACCTGGTCTTGATCTGAATCCCGCAATCGTTCCGCGCAGATGACTCAAAATCGACGCTGGGGCTAGAAAATTTTTCGCAAGGGTTATTGCGGTCCAGTTGAAGACGTAAACCAGCCCAATTGGAAGGGGCAGTAGTCGGTGAGCAAGCCATACCCGATTTCGGGCAGTGTGAAAGAAGAACTCTGGGTGTCGTGCCGGGCTCGTTCGGGGATGATAGATCTGCAGGTCTGACCGATATTGAACGTCCCAACCGTCGCTGATCATCCGCCAACTGAGATCGGTTTCTTCGAGCCCGTAGCGGAACGGGCCACACAGGCCCTTTACCTCGTCGAACGCGGAGCGTCTGAGCAAACAGGCACCGCCTGCGAACGCAGTCGCCGGCGCCGAGCGCTCGGCGTCCTTGCGTAGGCCTGGGAGGTGCCTACGAGCCGTTTTCCCATGTTCGTCTACGACCCGGAGACCGATGACACCGAGTTGGTTACTGGCGGCGAACGCCTCGACGGCTGGCCCGAAGACATCACCTCGGAGTGCGCCGTCGTCGTCGAGGAAACAGATCAACGTCCCCGTGCCTGCGGCTGCGCCGCAGTTGCGTCCCTCGGGAATGCCGAGGTTCTCACCCGGATCAACGACGATGTCGGCGAGCGATCGGTCGGGATCGCCACCGTTGATGACGAGTACGATCTCGACATCGACCGACTGCCGCCGAGCGGATTCGATCGCCGCCGCAAGCTCGGTCGGACGGTCGCCCATGGTGAGGACGACAACGGTCACGGTGGGCATGGGGAGAACGCTACCGGCAGTTCGCCAGTCGGTAGGCTCGCTTCCATGGTCAGGGTTTCGATCGTCATTCGGGCACTGAATGAAGCTGAGCACCTGCCAGCGCTCTTCGAGGGCATCGCTGCGCAGACCCGCCAGCCTGAGCAAGTGGTGCTCGTCGACTCCGGTTCGACGGACGAATCGGTCGCGATCAGCGAGGCCGTCGGTGCCGGCATCGTGCACATCGCGCCAAAGGACTTCAGCTTCGGCCGGGCCCTCAACGTCGGGTGCGCCGAGGCGACGGGCGATGTGCTCGTTTTCGTCTCGGCCCACGTCTATCCGGTCGACGAGTTCTGGCTCGAGCGTATGATCGCCCCGTTCGAGGCCCACGACGACGTTTCGCTCGTGTACGGCCGCCAGACCGGTGACGAGGACCGGACGGCATTCTCTGAGATGGAGATCATGCGGCGATGGTTTCCCATGAACTCCGATCCGGACCAGGATCACCCGTTCTGCAACAACGCCAATTGTGCGGTCCGGGCGTCGGTGTGGCGCGACTTGCCCTACGACGAATTCCTCACCGGACTCGAAGACATGGCGTGGGCCAA
Source organism: Acidimicrobiaceae bacterium (assembly GCA_002729125.1). Taxonomy (GTDB): domain Bacteria; phylum Actinomycetota; class Acidimicrobiia; order Acidimicrobiales; family Aldehydirespiratoraceae; genus UBA11606. Next base: position 7,557 of record PBTQ01000110.1, read on the forward strand.
GCGGGCCCAAGAACTCGGCCATCGCCTCTGGTACGAGGCAGGTGCCTTGATCGTGCACCTTCACGACGAACCGTTTTCGAAGACGGTCAACCGCTACCGACGCGAGGCCATCGCCCACAAGCGGATCTTTGGCCATCAGAAGATGTCGGCCTTCGAAGCTCTAGGCCTTTTCCTGGCCAATACCGGCCGGGATTACCTCGCATCGGTCCCGCGACGGAAGTTCTTCCGCAATGTCGTCGCGATCCCCCAGTTCCGGGCCGCGCAGTTCTGGGGGTCGTGGAAGGGCTTCCGTCAGGACGGCGAACCGACGGCTACGCTCAAGCGCCGCTTCTACTACCCCAAAGGGTTCACGCCGAGGGCCGAACGACTGCCCAGATGACCTGCGAAGGA
>PBTQ01000066.1 GCA_002729125.1 Acidimicrobiaceae bacterium
GGGCCTTGCTCACCATCGGCTCCGGCTGGGCCTTGCTCACCATCGGCTCCGGCTGGGCCTTGCTCACCATCGGCTCCGGCTGGGCCTAGTTCGCCGTCGGCGCTGGCGCAACCCACCGACAACAGGCCAACCACGATTGCGGCACACGCGGACCGAAACACTCGATGGAGAGGAATCATCCCGGCAGGTTACGTCTCGCCATCACCACGAATAGGGATGGGTGCCACCCTTGCCGACCGAACCTGTTCCAACTGCGTTGAAATTTATCGACGGCGATGAGCGGCAAAGACCACAGCCCCACAACACCGCACGATCCCGACCAGTCGTCTCGGGGATGGACACGATGTCGCAGAAGGTGCGGCGGCTTCGCCAGCGGAAGACCGATCTCTCAATCGGCATCGCGTTGATGTGACAGCAGCAGCAGCCAGGCTGATTCCGAGGCCGCAACCAGAAAAGCCGCGCGCAGGCACTCATGCGCCCACCAAACACCGCTGCACTTAAACAGCGGCCTTACTTCCGGAGATGACGAATGAGGAACTCAACGAGAGTCTCGCCACTCGGGTCCTCGTAGTCCTCGGCCTCGGTTGCGTAGTAGGCGACGACCTCGAGGCCAACTTCGTCACCACGCTCGCGGACTGCCCGTGCGTGGAGGGGGTGATGGAGAATGAAGCCAACTAAATTACCCGCTTCGACTGCCCGATTCCGCACGAAGATCGGAGCGTCGTCTGCGTCCATGAGCTTCAGCATGTCGACGTTGTCGAGGTACCGCTTTGCTTCAGGGGTTTCGAGCTCATCGAATGACTTCATTCCGGTGAAGGAAAGGGCGTAGTTCACACGGTCGAGGGCGACAACGACCTCTTCGAGGTCGTGAGATGGCACAACCGCTGGAACGAACTCGTCAATTAGGTCGAAGAGCACCTCCTCCCAGCGAGGGATGTTGTAGGTCGCCTGGGTAGCGAGCGCGCCGGCCGCAACCACCCGGGTCGAATGACACAACACGGGATCGGTGCTGTGCGGATCGGCAAGATCGTCCCGGGTCCCCAACCAAAGAGAGGTGCCAGCCCCAGCGGAAGATCCCCAAACAGCGACTCGGACCGGATCAATGTTGAAGTCCGCTGCGTGATGGCGAACGAACTGCAGCGCACGGGCGCTGTCAGTCAGTGGACGGATAACACCGTCAGGATCAATTGGGTTAGATGTCAGGAGGCTGTAGTTGATTGTCGCCACTGCGACGTTGGCCTGTAGCAGCGTCCGCACGGTCGACTGGCGACTGTCGCTGTAGGCCGCGTCCTTATCGCCCCCGGTAAACCCGCCGCCATGGATAAAGACAGCGAGAGGTGTTGGTTCAGCACTGGTCGGGACGAAAATATCAAATAGCTGTTTCGGCGCAGCTCCGTAGGCGACATTGGGATACCAGGTCGCATCAATCTCCCTTAGGTTGAACGGTGGTGCGGCAGGGGTCGGGCTTAGTAGCTCAACCGGAGCTGCGCAGCTCTCCCTTCCGACTGTGTGGGCGGCCAACGAGGAAACCGTCGCCGAGGGCAGAGTTGCACCGGAGGTTGTCGTCGCGACGAGACCGTCCGAGACCGACGTCAACGAACTGCCGCTGGAGCCTGAACAAGCGGCGATTGCCCCAGTCACAGCTAGCAGGGCCGACAAAATGCAAAGGCGCTTTCGATCGACGATGGGCGACATCATCGGCCAATACAACGCCGTTTATGAGTTGAAGCAAGCGGCAGTGCGTCGAAGCGGGCGGATAGACCGAGCGCGTCCGGCGACTTAAAGCCCCGCCAACGCCGTCGTCCCCGCTGCCGCGCCGAGTGCTTCAATCCGGTGGGCAATGATCGAACCAGGACGGTCATTGAACGACTCGTCGAACGTCGACGCCCGGCGACTTCATCAGATGGCCAGGCACTTCTAACTTTACTCAATCGACAATATTTGTCGGGTGCGCTCGAGTGATTCGACGCACTCCTCAACCATCTCCAGGACAACATCAGAACTGCGCTTCACCTTGTTCATAGTGCCCACGACTTGCCCGACAGGGTTAAAGGCCACTGATTGCGCTCTGTCGGGGTAGCGGCCCTGGCGAGTCATCGCTTCTCGCACAGCCATCATCTGAAGCGGCATGCCGAGAGTTTCCGGCGTATCACCTCGATCCCAGGCCTCCGTCCAGTCATTCCGGAGCATGCGGCAAGGCTTCCCGGTGTAGCTTCGACTCCGAACGGTGTCTTTGCTCGTTGCGTCGAGGTAACTCTGGATCTCTGGAGGTGAAGCAGCTGCCTCTTCGACTGCAAGCCAAAGTGACCCGGTCCACACCCCCGCTGCGCCCATCGAAAGCGCAGCGGCCATTTGACGACCGCCTCCAATCCCGCCCGCTGCGAGCACGGGAATAGGTGACACGGCATCAATCACCTGTGGCCAAAGCACGACTGATCCGATATCACCAGTGTGGCCACCCCCCTCGTAACCCTGGGCAATGATGAAATCAAGACCGGCGGCGGCATGTCGAGCGGCTTGTGCCGGTGTACCGCATAGTGCACCAATCGCACGACCAGAAGACTGAATCATCTCGACGAGGTCAGGCGGCGGCGTGCCGAGAGCGTTGGCGACCATGACGACGTTGTCGTGTCGAAGGATTTCCTCTACCTGAGGCACTGCAGTGGCGCGATTCCATCCCATCAAGCCGCTGCCAAGAACCTCGTCTTCAGGTAGCTCCGGCACTCCTGCGTCATCGAGCAAGCTGCGCACAAACTCGCGATGGCCATCAGGAATCATTGACTGGAGATCTTGGGTCAGCCTCCCCAGATCCATCTCACCGGCGTCCCCTCCGTACTTCTGGGGCAGCACAATGTCGACTGCGTAAGGCTTGTCGCCAATATGGTCGTCAATCCAGTCGAGCTCCGTCCGGAGTTGCTCAACGCTGAAGCCCACGGCTCCCAAAACGCCAAGGCCCCCTGCCTTACTCACGGCGACGACGACATCGCGGCAATGCGTAAACGCGTAGATCGGAAACTCAATACCAAAGCGCTCAGTCAGTTCATTGTGCACCCCGTAAACATACGCCCCTTCTCGAAGGCCATTCCAAACGCCCTGAACATGCCCACCGGCTTGAAGTCTTCGCCAGTCGGCCTAGAAGACGGAACCTAAAAAACATCCGTTGAAAATGTCACAGAGGTTTACGAGGGCATCGGCGGTTTGAGCCCCCGATCTCGTGCTTGTCAGGAAGGGCCGCACAGATGACTGACCTGGAGTTATGTCGCATCTGCGCCGCTATCTCCCTATCCAAGGTTGCGAGGCGCCGGTGTCCATCCCGGCTGGTAGCAATGTGTTGCTTCTGTGGCTCTGCCCTGCGAGATGAACCAGATGCCTTTAACGGAACTCCACATGCCGTCACCCACCAGGTTCGGGAACAGGTCGGCTCTGGTGCCGACTCGACGAGCAATTGTGGCGTCCCGGACGACACTCGAGCTCGTGTGGCAATCTCTTCATCTTGATGACCGCAGCATCCACGCTCTGCACCGGCTGAGAGTTCCCTATGGAGACGCAACCTTCGGCGGAGAGACGCAGCCGCCACCTCTCGGTCACGAGACCGATTTCGGCGCAACAAGACGAAGTCTGGGACGTCATCTCGACTCCCGGTTACCTTGAACTGATTCATCCCTTCTGTGAGAGCAACGTTGTTGTCGAGTGGCCGGGAGAAGCATCGATAGACCAGATCCGCTACCGAAGCGGATGGGTTTACGATCGGTATTTCACATCGTGGATCGACGGAGTGGGCTACGACCTCGAAATTGGTGCAGTGGACGAACCGACTTCTCGAGTTTCCTGGAGGCTGGAACAGCGAAGCGACGACGTAACCGACCTGACGATCGGTCTCTGGCCTCGCGTCGTTGTCGACATCCCGGGATTGCGGAGCTTTGTCCGTTGGGCGGTCGTTGGGCCAATGATGCGCCGATACCTGTGCTCGGTCACTGCGGGAGTGGACTGGTTCGTAACCCAACGAACCCCAGTGCAGGCCGACCAGTTCGGGTACCACCCTTGGTTCTCCTCAAAGCGAGGGACACGTGCGTGAGTGACCCAACACCTTGAGCAAAAGTGTGTTCAACGATTGACCAGCGAACCCGAAAAGCGGGCTCCCGGGTGGCGAACTTCCTGGCGGCGAGGTGACGCCAGAACCTGAAAACAAACGCCGGCAGTCGTTGTCCGTCGAGCCCCTTTAGTCTTCAGGACATGCCGAGATCATTGCCGCGTGGGGGACCAAACGGACCGATTGCGAAATTGGTTGCGACGCAGTGGTTTCGGGCCATCGGACCGAAGATCCTGCCGCCCTTGCATCGCTTCATACGTCGAGTCACCGTCGGCAAATTCGTGCCTGGAGCAGCACTCGTGCTCTTTTCGACAGGAGCCAGAACGGGGCTCGTCAGGGAAACCCCACTCGAGTCCTTCAACAAAGACGGCTCATGGTTTCTCGTGGGATCGAACTTTGCTCGAAACCATCACCCAGCCTGGACGACCAATCTCCTAGTCAATCCACATTGCGAAGTCTTGATCAGAGGACGACGGTCGAGAGCGAAGGCGGATCTACTTTCGGGCACCGACCGCCAGGCCGCATGGGAATCTGCCATTGAGCACTTCGGTGGCTGGTCCAACTACCCGAGCCTCACCGATCGCGAGTTTCGAATTTTCGAGCTAACTCTCGCAGACTGACGATCGCCAACAGACGACGGGAAGTGGTACCGCTCAGCGGGACGTTTCCCTGAGCGTCACACCGGGCGAAACATCGTGTCGGTTCTGGCAATCAAAGAGAGCCTTTTCCGGTGTGACTCTGAGCACCGTTCGCTGCTGGTCGTCCAGCATCTCGACAATGCCTGAGGGTTCGGGAGCTGGCGCCCCGGAGAGCGCTGCAAACACCTGCGCCGTCAAGACCGAGCGCGCAGGCTCAGACGAACTCGGCTCGGCCTTGCCGTAAACCACCAAGTGGGCGCGCCCGTCGGGAACGGTGAGCGAGACCACCGTTTGACGAAGGGACTTCTTCCACTTCGCTGTGTAGCTCTTCACTGAAATAAGCAGGCGACCGTCATCGTCGACGGCGTACCCGACCATCGATTGTTGAGGCGACCCATCCCGCCGACCGGTCGCCAAGATCGCCCAAACGTGTTCGTCAAGGAATGAGCGATGCTCGGAATCCCACGCAAAGGACATAGTGCGGCCGCTAACAGCTCCACCCGCAATGCACCGAAGAGGCGGTGCCGGACGGCAGCAAACGGGACGCAACATGGCAAAGCATGCAACGCCCGCAACCGAATGGTTCGACGTTCCTTCCCAAGCCATCGCTGAAGCGATTGACCTCATCCAGGCCAGTCAATTATCGAACTACCGATACGACCCCAGCACCAAGAAGATCGTCATCGGCTAGCCCCCGAGCCAACATCACCTACAGACCAAAATACGGTCGTGCTCGTGGCCTGGAGAGGATCAGCGGAGTGGCCTCTATGTAATTCGGGTCTGGGCAGTCATCCAGGCCGTGGTCTACGGTCAGTGGCATGTTGAGGCGTTGGTTCGGGTTATGCCGCCCCAAGAATGGCGAACGTTTCTGGCTCCACAAGAACGAACCGGTGGCGTCCGGACGGTACGTGCGTTGCGTGCGATGCAAGAAAAGGCGGAATGACTGGACTGAGCCTCCAGACCAAATGGTCTACGTCGACTGAACCTCCGGACCAACACGACGGACAGAACGCCTAGCATCTACCTATAAGGGGAGTGCCTCGGCACATCACCCGGTGTCAGCGTCTCGAAACTCCAGAAAACCTCCCGCCCTGCGGCCTTCTAATGGTCGGCCAGGCAGGGGCCGGATTTCTTAGTTGTCGGAAGCTGCGGGGGCCTCAGCGGCCCTCTCGGCGCAGCTGAGGAGGCACCTAAGCCGGCAACGGAGCGAGCTCGCCAGTCGCCCCGGCTTTCCCACGTCGAGGCGGTCTTCAACAGCTTGAACCGATAGATAACCAACACAGCAGATGAACGATTTTGGGTTTTCTCGTGCTCCCCTGATGCGCCCCTAACCAGCCATCAAGGCCGTTGCATCTCGCCGTTGGGAGACGAAAACGTTGGCATCGCAGGTGTCTTTGTTGTGGGCGTTGAGGGACTCGAACCCCCGACCCCCTCCTTGTAAGGGAGGTGCTCTAGCCAGCTGAGCTAAACGCCCGCCGGTTGGTGAGGTTATCGGTCAGGCGAGCTGCGACGGCACGAGCAGCACCGGAGATCCCACGCCGCACCCTCGAGTGCGGCGGGCGAAAGCAGCGTCCCCCGTCAGCGAACGAGCAGGCCGCTACCGCCGGCTCGGACCTGCTTGATCAGCGAGATCACATCGCCTGCTTCTTGATCGGTCTGCGGGAGATCGTCGGGTGAGAACCAGCCGACGGCAACAAGTTCGGGAGTCCGGATCGTGATCGACGACGGATCAACGTCCTCTGCAATGGTGGCATGGAATACGACATCGATACGCCGCATCGCAGAGTCCATCAGGACCCACGGCTGGACACCGTGAACGTCCAAGTCGATCCCGAGCTCCTCGACAAACTCCCGCTTGATCGCCTCAGCTGGTGTCTCACCACGGTCGAGCAAACCACCCGGCAGCGTCCAACCCTCGCGATACACCGGGTCGACCATCAGCCACCGACCGTCCCATTCGATGAGCGCAACAGCACCAGCCATCCAGCTGGGACTGACCACACGCGTGACCAAGCGACTTAGTGGCTTGGGAAGTCGACCGAAGCTGCGGAGCGCTCCCTGCCTGAGGGCAGCGGCGCGTCCGTGTTCGTTCATCGATCGGACTCGGACCGCCGAGCTGCGAGCAAGGCCGTGAACGCTTCACCCCCGCCAGCGACGGGAGTGCGCCGGGCGGCGTGATCGAGCGTCACCAAGGGCCGGTCGAACGCGTCCGCCACCTCCGCGCCGGTCTCCTGACAGATCAACATCCCCCCGAGGTAATCCCACGGGCCTAGAGCATCAACGTCGTAGTCGACGTAGGCATCGAAGCGGCCGTCGGCCACCGCACACAGATCGAGCGCTGCAGCGCCGAAGCAGCGAAACTGACCCCAGCCGGGATTCCGAGACGGCAGGGCATTGATCGCGACGATCGCTTCATTGAGCGGTACCGGAGCTCGACGTGGCAAGAGCGCGCCGTCGACCCGGGCTCCTCCCCCAGTGATGGCGTCCCACCGAACTCCGGAGGCGTGATCGTGCACCACTGCCACCCGGGGCTGATCACCGTCGACCACACAGATGCTCGTCGCGAACCACGGCAACGGTCGAGACGCGTTCGTCGAGCCGTCGAGTGGATCGAGCACGGCGACAAGGTCAGCGTCGCCCGACCGCCCCGACTCTTCGCTCAGCACCGCGAGCCCTGCATTCTGGAGCACGAACAGGGCAGCTGAATCCGCCACCAGATCGGCGGCGTACTGCCCGTCTCGACCGCCAGAAAGCCCCCAGTCGTCGTGTCCATCGAACGAGGCAACAACAGCGTCCACCGTCTCATGCACCACTGCCAGCAACTCGTCATCAGTCACCGCGACACTGAACCACGCCCGACCCTGCCCACCGGGGACCCTCACCGGCCAAACAGCAAGGAGGGATGCGCCGCGAATCATGGCAGGCTGAAGCCGTGGCCGTTATCGATCTCCACGGGTTCGTCGCCGATCTCAAGGACCACGTCACCGAGCACGGGTTCCATGTTCACGACGAACGCCACTTCATCGAGACCTACACGAACCGCCAGACGTGGGAAATCGACCTGCACCCCGATCGGGCGTGCGATGGTCCGCTCGACCTCCACGTCGCCATCGAAGTCGACCCGCGAACGCTGATCGCCTTCGAGGACGAGGTCGCTCGCGAAGGCGAATCTGGCGAACCCAACAGCTCGATCGCCTTTCCCGCTACCTTCTCGTTCGCCTTGCCGCCGCTCCCCGCCAGCCCCGACCTGCTGATTCTCGCCACCGATCTCGCTGGCATCGGCGGGACGGTCCTCCCGCTGGACGTGAGCGCTGTCGACAGCTTCGCTGCCGTGACCGACGCTGCCGACCGGGCCATTGCGATTACGGCGCGCGTCGAAATCTCCCTCGCACGGATCTATCTCGGGCAGGAAGTCCTCTGCGACGTGCTCGACGGGTGCGCCAACGTGGCCGAGTTCCTGCTCGACCGCGCTCCTGTCTGGCTCGACGACACCCTCAATTGAACCCGTCGGGGGCCACCGGGGTTCAGGCCAGCGACTCCAGCGCCTTGAGCGCCTCATCGGCATGGGTGAGCATGTTGGTCTCGCTGCTGATCACCTTTACCAGACGACGATCCGTCGAAATGACGAACGTGGACCGCTTCCCAGACAATGGGCCCATCCGCTTCGTCCCGAACTGTTTGTGGACCTTACGGTCGGGGTCACTCAGGAGCGGGAAACCGAGGTTGTTCTTGTCGTAGAATTTCTTCTGCCGATCCACCGGATCAGCGCTGATTCCCGCTCGAGACGCTCCGAGTTCGGCAAACTCCGAAGCCAGATCACGGAAATGGCAGCTTTCCATTGTTCAACCGGGGGTCATGGCCTTCGGGTAGAAGAACAAGACCACCGGGCCGGCTTCGACGAGATCGCCTAGCGTAATCGACTGGCCGTGCTGGTCGAGCAACTCGAAGTCGTCGACGATGTCACCTTCGTTCACGGGTACTCCCAAACAGCGTCGGAGGGCACCTCCACATCGGAGGGCCCTATTCCTATTACGGCCGCAACCTCTGCGATGGATTCGACTCAGAGCGCAAAAACACGTCTGCGCTGAGGGAGGCCAGCGGGCGTCGTTGCCCCAGCACGCCGTTAGGCGTCGTCGGCGGGGACTCGGGCGGTCGCCTACGCTGGTGAAGATGGCCGACTTCGAGGACCTCCATCGCTTCGCCACCGACGAGACCGGCTTGTGTGTTGTCGCCACTACCCGCTCCGACGGTTCGGTTCACGCCAGCGTCGTCAACGCAGGCTTGATTGCGCATCCCCGAACCGGCGTCGACTCAATCGCGCTCGTAGTCCGCGACGACTCAGCCAAGCTGCGTCACGTTCGACGCGCAGGGTGTCTTTCGATCACGTTCCGCCGCGGTTGGCGGTGGGTCGGGTGCGAAGGTCCAGCCGAGGTCCTTGACACCGACGATCTGGTGGGGGGCGCCGGGCTGGCTTCATTCCTCCGTGACGTCTTCACCGCCGCTGGCGGCACCCACGACGACTGGGACACCTTCGACCGCGTCATGGTCGATGAGGGACGGGTGGCGATCGTAGTCACCCCGCACCGGATCCTCGGGGCTACTTAGGGACGGTCTCGACGTGATGGCAGGCTCCTACGCGCAGACTTACACCAATGACAGACCGTAAGCGTTGCGTGATGGAGCGAAGTGGAACAGCACCGAACGCACCCCGTGCGCCCCACAGGCCCTCCTTGCCACTCGGGGAAAGACAAACCGGTCAGAAGGGTTGGATGTCCCCCCCCCCCCCGCAAAGTAGAGGCCTGCTCGAAGGCGATGACGTACGTCGTTGCTGGCCCGACGTACAGTTCCAAATCGCCGTTGAAGTGGTGCCGCCGGCGACCACATACAAGTGAACGAGGACGAACAAGACGCTGTGATCTGCGACGAGCGTCTACTCGGGTGAACGCCTGATTTCGTTGCAATGACTGGTGGGCCCGGTGGGAATCGAACCCACTACCGAACGATTATGAGTCGGACATGACGTCTTACTGAGTGACTCTGGGCTTTCTTGAGCCTTGCAAACATTGGCAAGAAGGCACTCGTTCAGGATGCCCAGACAATCCCAGACAGTCCCAGATCATCAATTCTGTGACCACGGCGTGACCACGAAGGCCGTGAACAGGCTTGCGTCTACGGCGAACTACTAATCGCCGTCGATTAGCCGGCAGCTGGGTTGAAGGGTGTGGTGGTGGTTGGTGGGGTGGTGGGCGGTGAGCCTCCTACGTCGATTTAAATTGCATGTCCGACAAACGCATCGCTTGAGCAATCCCCGGGAGGCCAGGTCACGCCTCAACAAGTGTCAAGTTGAATGACACTCGCCCGTCATCAAGTA
>PBTQ01000067.1 GCA_002729125.1 Acidimicrobiaceae bacterium
CTCCCCGCCGCCTTGCTGGTGCCCATCCAGTACTTCATGCCCAACGTGTGGCTTTTCGCCGCCGTGGGCGCCCTCAACACGACCTTCCTCGGCGCCGCGTTCGCGATGATCCAGCCATCGATCCAGAGCGTGGTGCCGTACCGCCTGCGGGGCATGGGCACGGCGATCATCACCTTCTTCATGTTCGCCATCGGCGGCATCGGCGGCGGCATGCTCTCCGCCTTCCTGCAGGACGCGATCGGCGAACGACCGACGATCATTATCCTCACGATGCTGTTCATGCCGGTGGGCGGCTTCTTCGTCATTCGCGGTTCGGGCCGTCTGCGTCGCGACCTCAGCCTTGTCGTCACCGAACTCCAGGAGGAGCAGGAAGAAGAGCGTCGCCAAGCCGCCGACCCCGACGAGGTCCCAGCAATCCAGGTCAACCAGATCGACTTCAGCTACGGCCAGGTCCAAGTTCTTTTCGACGTCTCGTTCGAGGTGAAGAAAGGCGAGTCACTCGCCCTGCTCGGCACGAACGGCGCCGGCAAATCGACCATCCTCAAGGTCATCACCGGACTCGGCACGCCTGAACGGGGCGTCGTTCGGCTCAACGGACAGACCATCACGTTCGCCACCCCGGAGATCCGTGGTGGGCTCGGCATCGAGATGCTCCCCGGCGGACAGGGCACATGGCAGGCCATGACCGTTGCCGACAACCTCGAGATGGGCGCCTTCCGGTATCGACGCGACCCGGCCGACGTAAAGCGTCGTATTGCCCGGGTCAGGGAGCTGTACCCATCGCTCAACGACCACCTCACCAAGCGGGCCGGTGACCTGTCGGGCGGGCAGCAGCAGATGCTCGCCCTCGCCCGAGTGATGCTGCACGAACCCGACGTGTTGATCATCGACGAACTCAGCCTCGGACTCGCACCGACCGTCGTCCAGGATCTGCTGAGCCACATCGACACCCTGCGCGCAGCGGGACAGACGATGATCATCGTCGAGCAGTCACTCAACGTCGCGCTCGCAATCGCCGACCGGGCCGTCTTCCTCGAGAAGGGCCAGGTCCGGTTCGAGGGCGACGCTCAGGAACTCGCCGAGCGTGACGACCTCGCCCGAGCCGTGTTCCTCGGAACGGAGGGCGGCTGATGTCGAACCACCTCCTCGCCATCCTCGGACTCTTCGAAGGGCCGGCCCCGACCCGCAATGTCTGGTTCGACGGTGTCGTCTTCGGCCTCGTCATCGGCCTGCTGGCGATGGGGGTCATCCTCATCTACCGGTCGACCAAGGTCATCAACTTCGCCGTAGGCAACATGGGTCTGCCCGGCGCCACTCTCTTCGCACTCCTGGTCATCAACTGGGGATGGCCGTTCTGGCTCGCCCTCATCGCCTGTCTACTCATGGGGGCACTGATCGGCGCCGTCATCGATCTCACAGTCATCTGGCGACTCTTCGATCGCCCGCGGGTCATGTTGCTGGTCGCCACCGTCGGTCTCAGCCAGCTCATGCTGGGCGCCAACCTCGCCCTGCCCGACGTCGACACCGACGCCGCCCAGATCCGCTTCCCCGCTGCGATCGGGCGGTCGTGGAACGACATCGTCGGCCTCACCCCCACTGGCCCCCAAGTCCAGATCCTGATCGCCGCGCCGGCGGTCGCCATCGCCCTCGCCTACTGGCTCAACCACACGACCTTCGGCAAGGCCGTCACCGCATCGGCTGACAACCCGAGCCTGTCCCGCCTCGCCGGCATCAGCCCCCGCACCGTCTCGACCATCGTGTGGACGGTCGGTGGCTTCCTCGCCACGTTCTCGATGATCCTGCTGAGCAGCGGCGGACCCAGCACCGGTGTCAGCAACCTCGGCATCACGACACTCAACCTGGCGCTTGTCGCAGCCGTGCTCGGCGGGATGCGCTCGTTCACCCGGGCGATGGTCGGCGGTGTCGTGATCGGCATCTTCACCAACATCTTGCAGTGGTACTACTCCCGCGAGGTCGGCCTCAACAGCTTCATTTTCTTCGCCGCCGTGCTGATCGCCATCTATTGGCAGCGCCGACCAGCCGGCAACGAAAGTTCGGCTTTCACCCCGAAGGTCCGGCCGGTCCCTGCGCACCTGCGCGAGATCTGGTGGATCCGCAACATGGCCAAACTCTCGGTCGGCGCCCTGTTGCTGATCGCGTTCGTCTTGACCTGGTACCACGAGCGACTGCTGTACGTGGACTTCCCACCGTCACGCTTCTTCCTCTACTCGACAATCATCGTCTTCGCCCTCGTTGCGTCGTCGGTCACCGTTATCACCGGATGGTCGGGCCAGTTGTCGCTCGCCCAGATGGCGTACGCCGGCATCGGCGGCCTGTTGGCCGTCCATCTCCACAACGGCTTCTCGATGGATGTCGGGCTTGGCTCGACCCGACTGCTGAAATTCGAACTGGTCGGTGTCACCCAGGGCTGGGCGATCATCGTCGCCGCCTTTATGACCGCCGGCATCGCCGTGCTCACCGGCCTCACCGCGCTTCGGGTTCGGGGTCTGATGCTGGCCGTCGTCACGTTCGCGTTCGCGAACGCCGCGCTCGGTTACCTCTACCCCCGTCCGTTCTTCAACGGCGGTCTGCGCACGCCGTCGGTCGAACGCGGCACCTTCTTCGGCATCGACATGTTCGACCAGCGCAACTTCTTCTACTTCACAGCAGGCAGCGCGCTGATCGTTCTGCTGATCCTCAACCATCTGCGCGGCTCGGCGATCGGCCGCCGAATCTGCGCCGTTCGCGATAACGCCGATACCGCCGCCGCCTACACGGTCAGCCCCACCCGCACGAAGCTGCTGGCCTTCGGCCTCGCCGGATGGGTCGCCGGCCTCGCCGGTGGCCTCTTCGCCAACCTGCTGCCCGCCGTCCGCTACGGCGACGCCCATTTTCTGATCGGCGAATCGCTCGAGGTGGTCGGCATCGCCGTGATCGGCGGACTCGGCTCGATCACCGGCGCCATACTCGGTGCGCTGTGGGTGATCGGTCTGCCAGCGTTCTTCCCCGACAACGAACTCGTCCCGCAGTTCACCTCGTCGATCGGCCTGCTCGTCATGTTGATGTACTTCCCGGGCGGGTTCATCCAGATCGCCAACAGCGCTCGCAACAGCATCGTGTCGTTCGCCGAACGCCGCATGGGCCTCGAGCCGGACCCGGTATCGAGCACGGTCGCACCGGCGTCGATCAGCCGCCGCACCAGCGACGAGCCACTCCCCGACATCACCCTCAAGGTCGAGGACGCCAAGGTCGCATTCGGCGGCAACGTGGCGGTGGCCGGCGTGAACCTCGAGGTGCGTCGCGACGAGATCGTCGGCCTGATCGGCACCAACGGTGCCGGAAAGTCGACCTTGATGAATGCCATCGGCGGCTACGTCTCGTCGACCGGCACGGTCGAGCTTTTCGGCAGGGACATCAGTTCCAAGAGCCCATCACAGCGAGCTCCGCTCGGGCTCGGCCGCACGTTCCAGGCGGCCACCCTGTTCCCGGAACTGACCGTGCGCGAGACGATCCAGGTCGCCCTGGAGGCCCGCAAACGATCGTCGTTCGTGCTGTCAGCACTGTTCCTCGACGGCCGGGCCGAGCGGCGTCAACGAGCCGAGGCCGACGAGTTGATCTCGTTCCTGGGCCTGGGCCGCTACGCCGACTCGTTCATCAGTGATCTGTCGACCGGTACTCGCCGAATTGTTGAGCTCGCCGGCTTGTTGGCAGTCGACGCCACGGTGCTGTGTCTCGACGAGCCGACTGCCGGTGTGGCCCAACGAGAAGCCGAGGCGTTCGGTCCACTCATTCAGGAGATCCGGCGCGAGCTTGGAGCGTCGATGTTGATCATCGAGCACGACATGCCGCTGATCATGAGCATCTCGGATCGGGTGTACTGCCTCGAGTCGGGCGCGGTGATCGCGTCGGGCAAACCGGCCGAGGTTCGCAACAACCCGGCAGTGGTGGCCAGCTATCTGGGCACCGACCTTCGGGCGATCGAGCGCAGCGACAGCGGCACAACCTCATAGACCGGCAGCAGTCGCCTCCGAGCAGGCGGTCAGTCGCTTGCTCGGTCGTCGGCGACCGGTGCCGGTTCGTGGGTCTCAATGGTGGCCGGAGCAGGTGCCGGCTCGAGCGGATGATCGCCCTGGTGCCGGAACCACACAGTCTGCTGGGGGAACGGGATCTCGATACCCGCCTCATCCAGCGCTTCCTTGACCCGCAAACGAATCTCACGCTCGACCGACCACTGCATTGAAGGCTCAGTCTTCACAGCAAGCCGGATCGCGATGCCGCTGGCGCCGAGGTTCTGGATACCCCACACCTCGGGGCGCTCCATCAGCTCGTCGCCGCCCCATTCGGGGTCTTCCCACAAGCCGTCAGCGACCCGCTGGATGATGCCCTGGGCGTAGCGGAGATCGACGTCGTAGGCGACCTCGACATCGATCACGGCTCGGGACCACAGCTGGCTGTAGTTACCCACCCGACCGATCTCACCGTTGGGGATGTGCCACACGGTGCCGTGGACATCCCGCAGGGTCGTGGATCGCAACGACACCACTTCAACGGTGCCGGTGGCAGGCCCGATATCGATGACGTCGCCCACGCCGTACTGATCCTCAATCAACATGAACAGCCCGGAGAGGAAGTCCTTCACAACCGACTGGGCGCCGAAGCCGAGCGCTAGACCACCGATACCGGCACCGGCGATCAGCGGCGCGAGATCGATGTTGAGCTGGCCGAGCACCAGCAGGGCGGCGACCCCCCAGACTGCTGCGCCGATGATGCTGCGGAGAACGAGACCGATGGTCTCGGCGCGGGCGTCGGCACGCTTTCGGGCGGTCTCCTCGATCAGGAGTCGACCGGGACCGCGTTCGCGCAACTGGCTGAGTGCGTTGTTGTTGGACGGATTCGCGATCGCTCGGGTGAAGCGGATGACGGTCCGCTGCAACAGCCGCGTGACGGCCCATGCCGTCAGCAGGATGAGGGCGATGCGGATCGGTCGGTCGAGGATCCACTCAGCGGCGACCGCCCAGAACTCGCTCTCGGTCCACTCGAAGACCCGCTTACAGGTGAACGTGGGTTCGAGACCGCACGCATCGGTCAACGGATCGGTCGCTTCCTGGCCCAACACGCTTGTCATGGCCAAGACGGTACGCGGCGGCACCAAACGTCTGGTGGATCAGCAGCTTTGCTGCATATGCAGGCCTTTCGGTAGTATTTCTTTGCATGTATCGGTTTCGAATCGGAAAAGCAGCGCAACTGCTGGGAGTCAGCCCTGACACGGTCCGGCGCTGGGCCGATCAGGGCCGCGTCGCAACCGTGCGCACCGAAGGCGGCCAGCGCGAGATCGAAGGACCCGAACTGGCCCGCCTCGCACTCGAACTCGGCGACCAACCACTCGATGACGCCGATTCGGTGTCGGCGCGCAATCGCTTTCCCGGACTCGTCACCCGAGTGATCCGCGACACGGTGATGGCACAAGTCGAGATCCAGGCCGGGTCCCACCGAGTGGTGTCGCTCATCTCCGCCGAAGCGGTCGACGCGCTCGAGCTCGAACCAGGAGTCCCTGCGGTCGCCTCGATCAAATCGACCAACGTTGTTATCGAACGGGCCACGTGAGCGGACGGATCGTGGCGCTGATCGGCGCCATCGCTGCGATCGTCGTCGTACTCACCGTACTCGGTGCGAGGGGTGACGCCGATACACCGCTCGTGTTCGCGCCATCGTCGCTCGCCCCATTTGAAGCCGAACTCGACGCAGCGTTGATCGAATCGGGCATCGGCCCGGTCGAGTGGGTATTCGCCGGGAGCCAATCGCTCGTCACCCAACTGATCGACGGCGCCCCGGCCGACGTGTTGATCACCGCCGATGCCGCCACCTTCGCCCGGGCGAACGCCGCCGGCGTGACCTGGGACGACGGCCACAACCTCGTCACCAATGGCCTCGTCCTGGCTGTGGCACCCGGAAACCCCGGAGGCATCTCATCGCTCGACGATCTCGGCCGCAGCGACCTGCTCGTCGGTGTCTGCGCCCCCGAGGTCCCATGCGGCCGCCTGGCCATGGCCGCGACAAACGGCCGAGTGGCGATCGACGCCGACACCGAAGAGACGAACGTCCGGGCGTTGACCACGAAGCTTTTGGCAGGTGAGCTCGACGTCGGACTCGTGTACCGCACCGACGCCCGAGCCGCAGGTCTCGAGACCATCGCCGACGACACACTCGGCCAGACGACCACCGACTACCAAGGCAGCGCGAACCCGGCCGGCGCCGCAGTGCTTGCGTCATTCGACGACGGCGCGGCGCAAGCCGTGCTCCTCGAAGCCGGCTTCCTCGGCGTGACGACATGAAGCCGCCGACCGCACGCCCGTCAGCACTCCTGCTGATCCCTGCCGGGGCCGGCCTCCTGCTTGTGGCCGTACCGGTGATCGGCCTGCTGCAACGGGCGCCGTGGTCGTCGCTGCTCGACCGTCTCACGAGCGACACCGTGCTCGACGCGATCCAGGTCTCGGTCACGGTCAGCGTCACCGCCGCGATCGTCGCTGCCCTGCTCGGCCTGCCGCTCGCCTGGCTGCTCGCCCGTCACGACGGCCGGTTGGCGACGATCGTCCGAGCAGCCGTACTGGTGCCGATGGTGTTACCGCCAGTCGTCGGCGGCACCGCCCTGCTGTTCGCGCTCGGGCGACGCGGCCTTGTCGGACAGTGGCTCGACTCCTGGTTCGGCATCTCGCTGCCGTTCACCACCGCCGGAGCGGTCGTCGCCGCCAGCTTCGTCGCGCTGCCATTCTTCGTCACGACGGTCGAGGCATCACTTCGACAGGCCGGCACCGACCTCGAGGAGGCAGCGGCCGTCGCCGGAGCCAACCCACTCACCACCCTCGTGACCGTGACCGTGCCCGCCTCACGCGATGCGATTCTCGCTGGGCTCGCGCTGGCGTGGGCCCGAGCCCTCGGCGAGTTCGGTGCAACCATCACCTTCGCCGGCAACCTCGCCGGCCGCACTCGGACGCTGCCACTCAAGATCTTCTTGGCGCTCGAATCAGATCCGGAGTCAGCTATCGCCGTGAGCGTGCTCCTCCTCTCGGTCAGCTTCGCCGTGCTGATCGTCCTGCGGGGACGGTGGTTCTCTCGTGGCTGAGCGACTGTCCATCTGCGGCCGCTTCCGACGCGGCGACATCGACTTCGATCTCGACCTGTCACTCCCCGCCGGACGCATCGCCGTCGTCGGCCCCAACGGCAGCGGCAAATCAAGTCTGCTACGCCTGATCGCCGGACTCGAAGCGCTCGACGACGGCCAGCTGACCCTCGACGGCACACGCCTCGATCACCGCCCCGAGATCTTCGTCCCCCCGCACGAACGACCGATCGCAATGTCGTTCCAGGAACCACGGCTCTTCTCCCACCTGCGGGTGATCGACAACGTCGCCTATCCCCTCCGGCGCGCAGGCCGACCCCTCGACGGGGCCCGTATCCACCTCGACCGGGTCGGAGCCGGCTCTCTCGCCGACCTTCGACCCACTCGGCTTTCGGGCGGACAGGCCCACCGGGTTGCGCTTGCCCGCGCCCTCGCCGCCGATGCCCCGACACTGCTGCTCGACGAACCGCTCGCCGCGATCGACGAAGCCGGCCGCGACGAGGTCGGCTCACTTCTCCGGTCGCTCAACACCCGCCGCGTCCTCTGGGTCACCCACGATCCAGCCGATACCGGCGACGCCGATGTCATCGTCTCAATCCGGGATGGCGTCGTGCGCCAGACTGCAACCTAAATGACCAGGACCGACCCCACCGCCGCCTTCCGCCTCGACGACAAGGTCGTCTTGATCACCGGCGCGAGCAGCGGCCTCGGTGCCCGGTTCGCCCGGGTCGCCTCAGCTGCCGGCGCGACGGTCGTGGTGGCCGCCCGACGGGCCGACCGGCTCGCCGAGCTCGTTGACGAACTTGATGACGCCCTTGCCGTCGAGGTTGATCTCACTGCGCCCGGAGGGCCCGAGGTGTGCGCCGCCGCATCGATCGAGCTCGCGGGCCGCATCGATGTCCTCATCAACAACGCCGGGATCTCTCAGGTGGCACCGGCACTCGACTTCACCACCGAGGACTTCCGCCACGAGATCGAGATCGACCTCGTCGCTCCCTTTGCCCTTGCCCGCGACATCGCCCGCGACGCGATCACCAACGGTCGCCCGGCGTCGATCATCAACGTCGGCTCGATCCTCGGCGAGGTCGGAGGCGGCAAGCTCCGGGTGCCGGGCTACGCCGCAGCCAAAGGAGGCCTGCACAACCTCACACGCGAACTGGCGTCGCAGTGGGGCCGCAAGGGAGTGCGCGTGAACGCAATCGCACCGGGCTGGTTCGAGACCGAGATGAACGACGCCATGTTTAGCGACGGCGGCGGCCAGGCGTACATGGAAGCGGGCGCAGCGATGGGTCGACCCGGCATCGAGGGTGAGCTCGACGGGGCCATGCTGTATCTCGCGAGCGACGCCTCAAGCTTCGTGACCGGGCACGTGCTCCAGGTCAGCGGCGGCTGGACCGCCACCTGATTGTCCCCCGAGGTCGGGCGGCCCATCGCGGCGGCGATGGAACGCACCTCCTCCCCCAAAGGATGCGCACCATCGCCCCGCAATCCGGAGCCGAACGGGCTCCGTCGTCGCCACTCGGATTCCCGCAGTGGTGAAGCGATCGACATGTTGCGCCCGTCACACGTCGGACGTCAAGTGATTGCGACCGTTGGTGCACAATCTAACGGATCGTCTCAGGATCTGAGATCCGAGACCGGAATCAGTCGGCACGAGACCTGAGGCTCGCGGCTGGGTCGCACGAACCGGATCCCCATGACTCCGTGATCATGAGTGTCGGGCCGGATCCAATTCGGCACGCCTGGATCTTCGTGGGCGACGACGATGCGCAGCTGCGTGCTATCGCGCACTGCGTTCTCCTTGTCGATGTAGCCCTCGCCGGTCGAGTAGTTCGCAAGGTTCTCCATCCAGTGGTTGCACAGCTGGAAGTTCCAGTGCTGTGTCGGCACCTCCTCGAACTCGACGACGAGCGCCATGCCCTCAGGGACCCGCCAGTAACCAAACTCGAAGTGGCGGTCGTCAGGCGAGCCACCGATGCGTTCGTACCACTCGCGGGTGAAATGGGTGTCGTTCTCCCGAGTGAGAAGATCGTTGGTCCAACCCTCGTAGTCGGCCTTCTGACCAAGGATCAGCTGGCCGGCAACAGCGAGCCGTTCGGCCATGTCCTCCAGCGATGGCGTCTCCGGCTGCTCGTGTTCGTCGAGGCACTCGATCACCAGACGCGGCGGAGTCTGTTCGTTGCGGTCATCCCAGACGACTCGACCCATGAGCTCTCGGGTGGTCGGCGCCATCGACATCCAGGCAGAACCGTCGTCGGGCGGGTCGACCGACAAGATGAAGTCGACCGTGCCATCGGCGTGGGCGATATCGCCGAGCACGAGCGTGTGTGGTGTGAGCGCCATGTTCGGGTTGAACGTCTCGAGATGATCCTCGGCGTCGAGGCCGACGGGAACAGCACCGACATCGTCGGGAATCGGGGGACTCCACGCCGACAGGTGGGTGTAGACGTCGCCGGCCGTGCCGGTGATCCGGTAGCGATAGCGAGCGTCGACCGGTTGAACAATATGGTCCTGATTTGGCGACTGCACTCCGATGCCGCCCTTGAGCGGGGGAGGGATTAACCCGATGAAGCAGGGCTTGGTGCCCGGAGTGCGGCGTTCGATCACACGTAAGTTGCCCATCATGAGCATTCGGGTGAGATAGCGGTAGCCCTCGACTGCATCCTGCGGGTCGCCTCCGGCGGTCTCACGGGCCACGATCCGGCCCGCAGCCTTCAACTGGTCACAGAAGTCGTCCCACGCCTCACCGCTCATCAGCCGGGCGCACCGTACCTCGTCAACGCTCATCATCTCCCCCTCGTGCTCCGACACAGCCCACTGTGTCAGGTGTCGATGCCCAGAGCCTTGCGGAGGAACATCGACTGCACCAACAAGAGGTTCTCGGCGACCTCCTCCTGCGGCGTCATGTGGGTGACTCCAGAGAGTGGGAGCACCGTGTGGGGCTTGCCCGCCTCGAGCAGCGCCCGGCTCAACTGCAGCGTGTGGGCGGTAACAACATTGTCGTCCGCGAGGCCGTGGATCAACATCAACGGTGGAAGTTGCCGGTCGCCGAGCGCAGCAGCATCGGTGCAGAGGTGGGTGCGCTCATAGTTGACCGGCTCATCGTTCGGGTTCCCGAGGTAGCGCTCGGTGTAGTGCGTGTCGTAGAGCCGCCAGTCGGTGACCGGCGCACCGGCGATCGCCGCGTGGAAGACGTCGGGACGCCGCAACACCGCGAGGGCTGCCAGATAGCCGCCGAACGACCAGCCCTTGATCGCCACCCGAGACAGGTCGAGAAACGGATGCTCGGCCGCCATCGCGTGGAGCGCATCGACTTGATCGTCGAGCACCGGTGCAGCGAGGTCGCCTCGGACCGCGCGTTCGAACACCGGACCACGGCCGGGGGTACCGCGGCCGTCGGTCACGATCACGGCGAAACCCTGATCGGCGAACCACTGCGACGCTGAAAAGAGGCCGGCCACTCGTTGCACCCGCTGGGCGTGGGGGCCACCGTACGGGTCCATGAGCACGGGAAGTGGGGTGACCCCGTCGTGACCGCTCGGCAGGACAAGTGCCGTCGCAAGGGCTCGCTCACCGACCGCATGGAACGTGACGTTGAGATCCATCGCCGGGATCTCGCTGAGGTCGACGAGATCACCGATCGGCTCGTTGTTCGACACGACCGTACTGCGACGCTCAGTGGGGTGCATCGAGCGCACGGAGCGCACCATGGTCGACCCACCGACGACAGCCCCGTGGAACTCGAGGGCTGGACTTCGCTCGTGGTCGGTGCCGTCCCAGTCGACGTGCACCAACGTCATCTCGGTCGGGTCGTGCGAGGCGGCGACGAGCACCCCGTCATCGCTCACGTCGATCACCTTGCGGACCTGTAGGTCGTCGCCGGTCACGGCTTCGCCATCGACACAGAGGCGACGGGCCGCAGCACGGTCTTCGACGGTGATGAGCTTGCCACCGTGCAGGCAAGGCATACCGGGGATGAGCTCGACCCAATGCTCGTCGGTCACCCGGTGGCGCTCGGCGCACACGCCGGTGTCGGGATCGACATCGAGAACGGCGAGCGTGCGCTGGTCGCGGGTCTGCACCGTGAGGATGAGACCCTCGCTCGACCACGAGGCGTCGGCGAGGTACTCCCACTCCCCCGTTGGGTTCCACTCAACGGAGCGTCGCTCGCCATCAAGTCCGATGATGGCGAGCGCGACCTCGGCATTGGGTGTGCCGGCGCCGGGATACCGGATCGGACGGGGAGCCTGAGCCGGCGTGACGGGCGCGGCAATCCACCACGTGTCGATCGGCGCGACATCGACCCGTTCGACGAGCAGTCGCTGCGAGTCGGGCGCCCACCAGAAGCCGCGGGTACGGCCCATCTCCTCACCGGCGATGAACTCTGCCGCCCCCCACGAAATCGTGTCGCCGTCCTCGTGGATCACGCTGCGGTCCCCCTGGGCATCGATCAGCCGAAGACCGTCGTCGGCGACATACGCAACCGCCGACCCGTCGGGCGCCAGGCGAGGGTCGAAGCCTCCCGGCACAGTGGCGAGGAGCTCGGCCGTGCCGGCGACAAGGTCAGCACGTCCGATCTGACCACCGAGCGCGAAGCAGGCGGTGGTCAGATCACGGTCGGAATCAAACGCAACGATGCCGCCCCCGCTCTCCCGTGCCCGTTCGCGGCGAGCCTGTTCTTCCGGCGGCAGGTCGGCGTCGTCGGCGCCGAGCGCCGCCGGATCGACAACACGGCGCTCCACTGCGGAGTTGACGTCGAACACCCAGAGACCGTTGACCGGATCCTCGGGCCCGGACGAGCGAAGGAACGCGACCCGAGCACCATCGGCCCCGACGACGATGTCGCGGGGAGCGCCGAGGGTGAAGCGTCTCGTGACGGCATTGCGGCGGGGATAGGACTGCGCGCTGGCCATGTCGGCATCATGCCCCACGCCAGGGCCTCATTGGCCGCCCGGGGCTCGAACGGCGAAACGTTCGGCGCTACTCGGACCGGTCGGTGCCGGCGACGTTCTCGCGCTTCATAGCGCCGAGAGGATCGGCTCGGAAGGCCTGGACCGAGGCCTGGTGGCCGGCGAGGGCCTGGAACTCCTGTCCCGCCCGGATTGCGGCCCGTCCGCCGCGCACATCGAATTGGCGGTGCACCAAGCGCTTCTTGATCTGTGTGAGATCCGTGGCGACACCGGCGATACGAACTGCGACGGCGAATACCGACTTGGCCAACCGGTCGGCCGGGTAGGCCCGGTTCGCCCACCCGATACGAGCGGCTTCGATCCCGTCGACGGCATCGCCGGTGAGCAGGGCCTCCATGGCGTGGCGCATCCCGAGCAATGGCTCGTGGTACTGCCAGTCGGGCGGCGAGGCGACACGGACCACCGGGTAGGAGATCTGCGCATCCTCGGCGACATAGACGAGGTCGCAGGCCGACGCGAGTTCGGTCGCACCCGCCATCGCATAGCCGTGCACCTGTGCGATGACCGGCTTGGCGAGATCCCAGATCGAGAACCAGCCGTCGGTGGCTTGACGACTCCACGCGCCGTCACCCGGCGCCGAGTGGTACGGCGGATCGTCCATCAACCCCGACGAGAGGTCGTACCCCGACGAGAAGCAATCACCGGCACCACGGATCACCGAAACCCGGACGGCGTCGTCGTGATCGTGGGCTTGGAGGGTGGCGAACAACTCGGCCCGCATCGCAGTCGAGATCGCATTCTTTTTCTCGGGCCGGTTGAGCGTGACGTACCGCACCCCGTCGGCGGCGTCGGTGATCGTGATCAGTTCCGTCATCTCAGACCTCCTCGGCGAGCTCGGATGCTCCGGTGATCGACGCGGCGATCTCCAGCGCCTCGAGATCCTCGGTGCGAAGGATCACCCCGGTCAACCCGTCGGGCACGATCTCGTCCCAACGTTGGGCGATCCTCGATGCCGAACCGAAGAGGGCACCGGCATCGATGTAGTCGTCGGGCACGGCGGCGATCGCCTCGTCTTTGCGGCCCGCGAGCCAGAGTTCCTGAATCCGAGCTGCAGCCTCGGGCCACCCGCGCCGGGCCATCGCATCACGGTGAAAGTTGTTGTCCTCGCTGCCCATGCCCCCCACATACATGCCGGTGAGGGGCTTCTTCGCGTCGATCGCCGCCTGGACATCGTCGGTGACCTCGATGGTGAGATTGCCCATGATCTCGAAGTTGTCGGGCCGGCCGCCACGCCGAGCCCAACCCTGTTCGAGGTTGGCGCCGTGGATGGACCAACCATCGGAGCCGTACCCCATCGGCAACCAGCCATCGGCGACCTCGGCCGCAAGGGCCGTGTTCATCGGTCCGCCCGACGCGATCCAGATCTCGACCCGGCCGGCCGGGTGCAGGATCGACTTCAGTGCCTTGCCCTCCCCGATCGCGCCCGGGCCATCGAACGGCAACGAGAGTTCGGCCCCCCGGTGTTCGACCGGCGCCTCCCGGTCGACGACCTGCCGCATGATCGAGACATAGTCACGCAGGCGCCGATTGGGGCTCCCCCACGGCCGGCCGTACCACCCCTCGACGATCTGTGGACCGCTCACCCCGAGGCCGATGATCACGCGATCACCGCCAGCGAGCTGGTCGATCGTCAGTGCGTGCATCGCCGTCGCCGCCGGTGTGCGGGCCGACACCTGAACGACACCCGTGGCCAGCTTGATCCGGGAGGTGTGCGCCGCAAAGAAGGCGAGCGGGCTCAACGCATCGGCGCCATAGGCCTCTGCGGTCCACACGGAGTGGAAGCCGAGACGATCGGCGGCCGTGACGAGATCAAGCGGCACATCGAGGTGCTTCGCCCGGTAGAGCTCCAGGCCGAGTCCGAGTTTCACGACGCCGATGCTAGGACGGCAGCCGGGCCGAGCCCGAACTCCGACGGAACGTGGCCGACTTCTCGTTCCGGCCGACCGTCCCCGATAGCGTCCCCGGCGTGTCGCCGAGTCCCCCGCCCCAGGATCGCCGTGCCCGGTTCGACCGGCGGATCGAGACCCAGCGGGCAGGCGACCGGCCCTGGGGCGACGGGATCTACCGGCGGCGAATCACCGTGCGCCGCACGGGGCCGACCACCGCGGTCGGCGAACTCGAAGACGACTTCCATCACTTCGGTGTGCAGATCGGCCACGACGAAACCGAGATCACGGCGATCACCGCCGACGCAGAGCGACATCCGTGGGATATCTGTGCCGAAGCCGACCGACCGATCCAGGCGATCATCGGCACAACCCTGCGGGATCACCCGAGCGTGCTCAGCGAACACGACGCCCGAGCCAACTGCACCCACCTCTTCGATCTCACCGGCCTCGTCGTCGCCCACGCGGCCCGCTCGACCACCGAACGACGGTTCGAGGCCGAAGTCACCGACCCCGACGAATACGGCGACCGCATGGCGCGTCTCTGGGTCGACGGTGATCTCACGATCGAATGGGCGATGCGCCAACGCGAGGTCGTCGGGCCGGACCACTGGGCGGGAGCGCCCCTCTGGAACGGGTTCATGGGCTGGGCGCTCACCGAACTCGACGACGCAACCGCCGAGGCGGCGATCGTGCTGCGGCGAGCAGTCGACATCAGCCGCGGCCGGATGCAGGACCTCGACGACTACCGCAGCAACGCGGAACTCGCCGGGTTCATGACCGGCATCTGCCACGCGTTCACCCCCGAGAACAACGAGCGCGGCGGGCGACTCGTGGGATCGGCTCGCGACTTCACCGACCAACCAGAACTGCTCCTCGCCGACTTCGACGACCGCAACCCGAACTGAAGCCGTCGATCACTCAACCGCCGTAGTGCTCGATCCCGGACAGCGCACCGGCGCGCATCTCGGCGGCGGCCTGCGCGACCTCGGCGATGGCGGAGTCGAGTTGTGCGGCGACCGCTTCGGGATCGGCGGAAAACTCGAGTTCGTCGAGGAGGGCCCCAAGCCGGCCGTGGGAGCGCCATGCGGCGAACTTCGCCCACTCCGTGTAGAGCGCATTGGGATCATCGACGACGATCAGGTCGGCCGACCGGCTCTGTTCGTCACGACTGGTGTCGACCGCCACATAGCCGTTGACCATCGAGATGCGTTCCGTCAACTCCGTGAGGGGCCCGGCCCGATGCACGACCATGTCGCCGTGAAGGGCAATGGCGTAGCCCGGCCCCGGGAAGTTAGGCGCGACGGTGCGAGCGGGCGGCGGGGTCTCACCCCGCGCCGAGAGCGCTGCGGCCTCGTGCTTGGTGCCGAGGAAGTACTCGAAGCGACCACCGGCGACGAGGGCCGGGTCGGTAACGGTCATGACGAAGTCGAGCGGCAAGGTGTCGTGGTGCCACTTGTCGATCGCGGCATCGTTGCGGCTCGGCTCGAAGTTGATGTGACCGAGATGCAACGGCATGGCGTGCGGGGCGATCTCGATCCCGTAGATCTGCTCGAGATGGTCCGTGACCTCGGGGCTCACGCAGAGATCGCGCAGCCACATCGAGCGGTAGCAGCCCCCACGGGTCATCGACTCGATTCGATCGCCGGCCGGCATGGCGAATTCGCGGAGCCGGCGAGCGATCGTCAACATGACCTCGGCGCCCTCGGCGCTGAGCATCCGGAACGGCGACGACGCCGCCACCGGCGAGGCCTTCGTGGCGATTTCCTCCTCCGAGTAGCCAAGGTCGGCCAGCAGCACGATGTCGGTCGGTGCCTCGAGTTGGAGATGCCGGGCCGGGTCGAAGACCGGCTCGTCGACAAACCATTCATAGCCGGGAGGCTGGGTGTCGGGGAACGGAACAGCGATGCCCATCCCGTCAGTATTGGCCCGGAGCAATGATGCGTCCAACACCCCTGGTGGCCCGCCGCCACAGCCGCTGAGCTGCACCAACGGGCCGTTGCACGACCCTGGAGCCAAACCGTCGCCGGTAGCGTGCCGGCATGGCCGAGACCGCACCTCCGGACACCATCTTCAGTGGTGAGAAACGAGGGCTGACGATCGCGGTGATGGCCTCGATCGGCATCATCGCCTACTCCAACCTCGGCCTCACCGCCGCTCTTCCTGAAATCGGCAACGACCTCGGCGACGTCGCACTCCTGCCGTGGGCGATCACGGTCGAGTTGCTCATGTCCGGCGTCGCCGTCCTCGCTGCGGGTCCTGTCGTCGACGGCCTCGGTGCCCGCAGGGTCTTTCGCTGGTCCGTCGTCGGATTCGTGATCACCTCAGCGTTGTGCGGGCTGGCCCCGACGATGCTGCTGCTGGTGATCGGACGGGCGCTCCAGGGCATCACGATCGGTGTGCTGCTTACCTCGGCGATGGTGGCGATCGGCCTCTCCTATCCCGTACACCAGCGCGCCCGGGTATTCGCCATGAACTCCACCGTCTGGGGCGTGATGAGCGTCGGCGGGCCCTCGATCGCTGCGGTCATGGTCGCCACCCTCAACTGGCGTGGCGTGTTCTTCTTCAGCGTTCCGGTCGGCCTCGTCGCCGGTGCGCTTGCCTGGAACAACCTTCCCGGTCCGACAAGCGAAGCCCAGACCTCCACCGCCGACGTTCGCGGTATCGGCATCGTCGCCGTCATCGCTGCTGCTGGCCTCGCCGTCGCTCAGGGCTCGTTGACGGCGATCGCCGGCGGAACGCTCGTCGTGGCACTTGGCGTGGCCGGCTACGCCCGTCACGCCCGTTCGGTGCCCGACCCCGTCGTGCGGCCCCGACATCTGTTCGCCACCCGGTTCCGCAGCGTGCACACCACCTCGCTGCTCGCCGTCGGCGGAGCACTCGGCTTTCACTCGTTCTTGCCGGTGTACCTCAACGGTGTCCGCGGCCTCTCGACCACCGCCGCCGCCATCTCGGTCGCCTACCTGTCGGCCGGATGGACCACCGGAGCCGTCAGCAGCAGCCGGCTCCAGGACCGCATCCTGCGCGAGCAGGTTGTGTTGCTCGGGTCGGTCGTCTTGTCGATCGGCATCCTCCTCTCAGCGGTGCTCGTCTGGGCTGAGGCGCCGATCGCCGTGCTCGCGATCGGTCTGTTCATCTCCGGGCTCGGAACGGGCTCGATCTCCACCACCGGCATCAACGTCCTGCAGGAACGCACACCGCTTTCCGAGATGGGTCGGGTCAACGGGGCCCACCAATTCACCCGATCGATGTCGGTCACCTACGGCGTCGGCATCGCCGGAGCAGTGATCCTGACAACCGTCGACCGCCGCACCGGCGACGTGGAAGCGGTGCGCGACCTCCTCGGTGGCGACGTTGAGACGGTGAGTCGGCCAGTCGCCGATGCACTCGGTGCCGGCTTCCTTTTCGCTATTGCGGTGGCGGCAGTCGCCGCAGTGGCAACCATCCCGGCCGCCCGGCACCTCGTGCGTAGCCGGCCCGAAGCGGTAACCTCCGCGGCGTGAAGGCTCTCCGCTTTTCCCGCAAAGAAGGCCGCTACGCCGCTGCGATGGCGGCATCTCGGCTCCGCCCCGGCTCCGGCGCCGCCGTCGGGCCCCTTTCGTTGATCGACGAAGACGCTCCCGAACTCCCGACCCCGGACTGGGTGCGGGTGTATCCCCGGCTCGCCGGTATCTGCGGTTCTGACCTGTCGACGGTCGACGGCCATGCGTCGCGCTACTTCGAACATTTCGTCAGTTTCCCGTTCGTTCCCGGCCACGAGGTCGTCGGCGACACCGACGACGGTCGACGGGTCGTGCTCGACCCGGTGCTCGGCCATGCCGCCCGCGGCTTCGGACCTCCGTTCGAGGGGGCGCAGCCCGGCGACGGCGACGACTACCGCCATCTCACCACCGGCGATCTTGAGCCCGGCATCCAGACCGGCTTTTGTGAGACGACCGGTGGAGCGTGGTCGACCGAGTTCGTCGCCCACCCCAGCCAGCTTCACGAGGTCCCCGACTGGATGAGCGATGAACTCGCCGTTCTGATGGAGCCGGTCGCCGGCGGTGTCCACGCCGCACTCCGGGCGAAGGTTGCCAACAGCGACACTGTTGCGGTGATCGGTGCAGGCACGATGGGTCTGGTCACCGTCGCCGCGCTGCGTCATCTGACATCCCCCGGCTCGATCCTGATCGGGGCCAAGTACCCGACCCAACGGCAGCTCGCCGAGGAGTTCGGCGCCGACGTCGTGTGCGCACCCGACGAGCTCAGCCGAGCAGTCCGACGAGCGACCGGATCGTTCATGATCGACGGCCGACTCTCCGGTGGTGCCGACATCGTCATCGACGCCGTCGGCTCCCAGCAGTCGATCGAAGCAGCGATCGGGATGTGTCGCCCGCGGGGCCGGGTGGTGCTGCTCGGCATGCCGAGCGTGGTCGAACTCGATCTCACCGCCCTGTGGCATCGCGAGACCGAACTCATCGGCACCTATACCTACGGATCCGAAACCACCAACGACGGCCGTCGCACGAGCAGTTTCGAGCTCGCATTCGAACTCGCCGGCAAGGTGCCCTTCGACAAGATGCTGTCGGCCACCTACCCCTTGGCTCGCTATGTCGACGCAATCGCCCATGCGGCCGAGTCGGGAACTCGAGGCGGGGTGAAGGTCGCCTTCGACATGCGAGACGAAAAACGTCGAGGCACTGGCGACACCTGACAAGGATTTCGCCGCCCGTCGAGTCGTCATCGCGGCGAGGACCGGCCAGACTACGGCCATGGCCGAAACCGACACCGCCCCGTCGCTCGACGACGAGACGACCGCAGCGCTCACGCTCTTCAACGAGTACGTCGACGCCGATCGTGAGCGCACTCGCCGCGAAAAGCGGGTGAAGAAGGCCGAACGGGCCAAGGACGAAGCCGCCACCGTCGTGCGCAAGGCCAACGAATCCGGCTCCGCCGAAGAGAAGGCCGCGGCCGAGGCTGCCTACCGCGAAGCGCAGGAAGCGTTCAAGAAGATCCGCGACGGCGAGGAACCCGACGAGCCGGCGGCTGACGAGGCTCCGGTTGACGAGACCGACGCCGAAGACGCCCCCGCCAAGGCCACCGCCGACGAAGAGGCTCCCGCCGACGAGCCGGCGATGGCCACCGATCGCACCGACGACGACGCCGAGGACGCCGCCGACGACGAAGCGCCGGCCGCCGACGAAGAGCAGTAGTCCCCCAGCGCCACCGCCACGCCGAGCCCGGCGTAGTGGCAGTCACGTTCGTGAGCATGGTCAACTGCGTCGATGCGCGCAGTACGTATTGTCGACGGCACCCCGACCCTGGAGACCCTCGCCGGGCCGGAGGGCGACGGCGTTCGCGTGAAGGTGGCGAGTTCGTCGATCTGCGGGAGCGACCTGCACCTGCTGGACGGCGGGATCGCCGAGGGCATGATCCTCGGTCACGAGTTCTGCGGCATCGCACCCGACGGCACCCCGGTCGCGGTCGAGCCGATGGCGGGGTGTGGCAGTTGCTGGGCATGCGACGAGGGCCACCTGAGCTTCTGCTCGAACGGCGCGGTCTTCTACGGCATCGGCCTGCCGGGGGGTATGGCCGACGAAATCATCGTGCACCCCGATGCGCTCGTCGCTCTGCCGTCGGGGCTTGCGCTCGAACACGCCTGTCTGGTCGAGCCACTTGCGGTCGCGACCCACGCGCTGGACCGCGCCCGGGTCACTGACACCGACCGGGTGCTGGTCATCGGTGCAGGTCCCATCGGCTTGGCAGCCGCCGCGATGCTCCGCCACCGGGGGATCCCGGCCACGGTCAGCGCCCGTCACCCCCACCAGCAGGCCGCAGCGGAACGGCTGGGCGCCTCCCTCGATGCCGGCGACGGTTACGATGTCGTGATCGACGCCGTCGCCACCAGCGCCTCGGTCGGTGAGGCCGTCCACCGCGCCCGCCCGATGGGCCGAGTCGGGTTGGTCGGCACGACATGGCAGCCGGCTGAGCTCAGCATCGCCGCCTGCATGAAGGAGATCGAGATCCTCCCGGCGATGACGTACCGGTGCCGCGTCCCCGGACGCGACTTCGACGAGGCGGCGGCCGCCCTCGCTGCGGCGCCCGACATCGGCCCGACGATCATCACCCATCGCTTCCCACTCGACGGCTGCGTCGAGGCGTTCGCGACGGCAGCCGATCGTTCCTCGGGCACGATCAAGGTGGCGTTCGGCCTCTGATCGTCGGCCGCTCGGTCAGGTGCGCCGACCACCGACCGTCGACACGACGGCCACCCGACCGGTGCCGGCATCGACGAGTTCGACCCGAACGAGTCGAGTCTCGCCGCGGTCGATCGTCTCCACGACCCGAATCTCTCCCGGCCCCTCCTTCACCGCCCGCAGGTAACGAGTGACGAAGTCGGTCGGCGCCGCGATTCCCGCACGAAACGCCGCCTGCTCGATGAGCAGCCCGGTGAGGCCGCCGTGCAGGATTCCCCACGGGTTGCGGGTGCGTTCGGAGAGGTCGACTCGCAGATCGTCGGCGCTCACATCGACCCCGAAGTACGACTCGAGCGAGTCGTCAGGATCGGTTGGCGGCGTGAACACCCGACGGCCACCGACCGTCATGCCGCGAAGGTCGTCGTCGAACGTGGGCTCCAGCACGCCGTGATTCGCCGTCGCAAGCGCCACGAGTTCGTCGTCGGCGCCAGCGTCGACGACACGGCACTCCACGACGGACATGGTGCGCCCCGGCTTGATCGCCCGAGTGTCGACCCGAAGCGGCCCGACCGTGCAGCCACCGACAAGGTGAGTCTCGATATCGGCGGTGACGGTCCATCCGGGCAGCACCGCCTGCCCGGCCGTGATTCCGGCGCCCATGTCGATCCCCATCAGGACTGCAGCGATGCGAAGGCTGCCGTCGGGGGCGGCGAGATCCGGACGCAGCGGGACGAAGGTCGATGTCCCGCTGTCGGTGCGTTTGATTTCGACGC
The DNA here is from genome assembly GCA_002729125.1 of Acidimicrobiaceae bacterium. Lineage (GTDB taxonomy): Bacteria > Actinomycetota > Acidimicrobiia > Acidimicrobiales > Aldehydirespiratoraceae > UBA11606. The sequence goes on from PBTQ01000067.1 coordinate 20,923, forward strand.
CGTAGCGCCCCGGAATCTGTTCGTAGCCTGGAACGTCGTTCAAGTTCGGTATGCGTCGAAGAGCAACTCGAAGAAGTGATCGCTCGGGTAGTGGGTGACGATGTCGACGTTGGGTTCGCCGCCGACGAAGCCCATGCGATCGACCTCCATCACCCCGCGCTGGCCCCCGTCGCCGAACATGACCTTGACGTTCAGTCGGCTGATCTCGGCGACCGATGGATCGATGGCGTGGGCCATCGCAATCGGGTCGGGCAGATCGTCGCCTTCCATGCCGTGCTCGAGGGCGAATCGACGCACGGCCTGCGCGATGTCGACACCGAACCTCGCAAGTGGGGTGCCGATGGCGAGCATCGCATCGTGGCGTTCCTGGGTGACGATCGCCGACGTGATGGAGATGTCCCAGCCGACGAACTCGAGCGGCATCCCGGATGCCGTGACGATCGCCGCAGCCTCGGGGTCGGCCCAGAAGTTGAACTCGGCCATCGCGCTCACATTGCCGGGGCCGTGCACACCGGTGCCGCCCATGATCACCACCCGCTCGACCGCCTCGGTGATCTCCGGGGCACGGAGGACGGCTGCGGCGACGTTCGAGAGCGGGCCGAGGCACACAAGGGTCACCTCGCCCGGCGAGCCGAGGATCGTGTCGACGATGACATCGACCCCACGCCCTGTAGCCGGCGTGCGGCCGTGAAGCGGCAAGCCACAGTCGCCCATGCCGTCGTGACCGTGAATGCTCTGCGCGGTCTCGAGGGTGCGCATGATGGGCTGGGCCCGGCCGGCGTACACCGGCGTCTCCTTGCCACACAGCTCCACCGTGTAGAGCGCGTTCTGCACCGCTTGGTCGAGCCCGACATTGCCGGCGACAACTGTGAGCGCCTCGACATGCACATCGGGATGCTGCAGCGCCATGACGATCGCAACGGCGTCGTCGCTGGCGGTGTCGGTGTCGATGAGAAAGCGTCGCATGGTCGCACCTTACTGTCGGCGGCGAAACAGCGACCGGCGGATCGGACTGCGCCGGTATCCTGCGTCGCTATGAGTGACGCAGCGAAGGCGCCGTACCCCCATGTCGAGAGCCCGGACCTCCCGGGCATCGAGCGGCGAATTCTCGCGCGGTGGAGCACCGACGAGACCTTCGACGAGAGCGTGGAGAGCCGGCCCGAGGACCACGAATACGTCTTCTACGACGGCCCACCGTTCGCCAACGGCCTCCCTCACCACGGTCACCTGCTCACCGGCTACGTGAAGGACGTGGTGCCCCGGTACCAAACCATGAAGGGCAAGCGAGTCGAGCGCCGCTTCGGTTGGGACTGTCATGGCCTCCCCGCCGAGATGGAAGCCGAGAAGGACCTTCCCGTCAGCGGCCGGGCGTCGATCATCGACTACGGCATCGAACGTTTCAACGAGCACTGCCGAACCTCGGTGCTGAAGTACACCCAGGAGTGGGAGAAGACGGTCACCCGTCAGGCCCGCTGGGTCGATTTCGAGAACGACTACAAGACCATGGACCTCGACTACATGGAGTCGGTCATGTGGGCGTTCAAGCAGCTGTGGGACAAGGGGCTGATCTATCAGTCCAACCGCGTGCTGCCGTACAGCTGGGGGGCGGAGACCCCGCTGTCGAACCACGAGATTCGTCTCGACGACGCCACGCGCCCCCGTCAGGACCCGGCCGTCACCGTCGCATTCGAACTCGACGACCCATCGGGCATCCCCGGTGATGCCGACACGCCCGCCAAGATCCTCGCCTGGACCACCACGCCGTGGACCCTGCCCTCGAATCTCGCGCTCGCCGTCGGCCCCGAGCTCGACTACGCCGTGATGCTCGACGGCGACGGCTCGCGTTACCTGCTCGGCGAAGCCGTCATCGGCAGCTACGAAAAGCAGCTTGAGAACGCCACCCAGGTCGGCACCCTCAAGGGTTCCGGCCTCGTCGGCCGCACCTACACACCGATCTTCCCGTACTTCGCCGACATGGCCGAGGTCGACCCGACCAAGCCGCATCACGGCACCGAACGAGCGTTCCAGATCCTCGCAGGCGACTTCATCGACACCTCCGAGGGCACCGGCGTCGTGCACATGGCCCCCGGTTTCGGCGAGGACGACCAGCGGGTGGTCGGCGAAGCCGGCATCGGCATGGTCGTGCCGGTCGACGACTCGGGTCGCTTCACCGACGACGTCGTCGAGTGGGCCGGCCAGAACGTGCTCGAGGCCAACAGCGGCATCATCAAGCACCTGCGCGAAACGGGTCAGCTGGTCCGCCACGACAGCTATACCCATAACTACCCGCACTGCTGGCGCACCGACACGCCGATCATCTACAAGGCGATGCCTTCCTGGTACGTGAAGGTCACCGACATCCGCGACCGGATGCTCGAAACCAACCAAGCGATCAACTGGGTGCCCGGCCACATCCAGAACGGCCGCTTCGGCCAATGGCTCGAAGGCGCCCGCGACTGGTCGATCAGCCGCAACCGGTTCTGGGGCTCACCGATCCCCGTGTGGGTCAGCGACAACCCCGACTATCCCCGCATGGACTGCTACGGCAGCCTCGACGAACTCGTGGCCGACTTCGGCGTCCGCCCGACCAACCTGCATCGTCCCTACATCGACGAACTCGTACGCCCCAACCCCGACGACCCGACCGGCGCGTCGATGATGCGCCGCGTGCCCGAGGTCCTCGACTGCTGGTTCGAATCGGGCTCGATGCCGTTCGCTCAGGTGCACTACCCGTTTGAGAACAAGGACTGGTTCGACGAGCACTTCCCGGCCGACTTCATCGTCGAATACATCAACCAGTCGCGCGGCTGGTTCTACACGCTCCACGTGCTCGCCACGGCGCTGTTCGATCGTCCTGCGTTCCAGAACGTCATCTGTCATGGGATCCTGCTCGCCGACGACGGCGCCAAGCTCTCCAAGAAGCTCCGCAACTACACCGAGCCGGAGTTGATCTTCGAGAACCAGGGCTCCGACGCCCTGCGGTGGTACTTCATGTCCACCAACATCGTGCGCGGCGGCGATACGCGAATCTCCGATCAGGCGATCGACGATGTCGTGCGCCAAGTGATCCTGCCGATCTGGAACGCCTACTCATTCTTCACGCTGTACGCGAACGTCGAAGGCCACCGAGCGACATTCACGCCCGACCCGGGAACTGACGCTGATCTGCTCGACCGCTACATCCTCGCCAAGACCCACGACCTCGTCGCCGCAGTCGAGGCGAACATGGACGACTACGACCTCCCCGGCGCCGCCATGGAGATTCAGGCGTTCATCGACGCCCTGAACAACTGGTACATCCGCCGCAGCCGCGACCGCTTCTGGGGCACGGGCGAGGGCGGGGCCGATCTCGCCGGACTCGACACGCTCTTCACCGTGCTCGTGACGCTGACCCAGGTCGCAGCGCCGTTCCTTCCGATGATCACCGAGGAAATCTGGTCGGGACTGTGCAACGGCGACGACACCATGCCGCCGTCGGTGCACCTGTCGACATGGCCCACCGCCGCGACCTACGGCGACGACCCCAGCCTCGTCGCCGCCATGGACCGTTTGCGCGACGTCGCCTCCACCGGTCTTCGCCTTCGCGAGGATCAAAGCCTCCGCGTCCGTCTCCCGCTCGCGTCGGTCACGATCGCCGGCCGCGACGCGTCGACCCTCGAGCCGTTCGCCGACCTGCTCCGCAACGAACTCAACGTCAAGGACGTTCACGTCACCGAGGAGATCGGTGACCTCGCCACCTTCATCCTTCGCCCCGACGGCAAGGCCCTGGGACCCCGCCTCGGTAAGGACGTGCAGGCCGTGTTCGGCGCCGCCCGATCCGGTGACTGGACCGCCAACGATGACGGCACCGTCGATGTCGGCGGCCACCTGCTCCAGCCCGACGAGTACGAGCTGGCGCTCGAGTCGCCCGAGGGTGTCGTCGCTGCTGCGCTGCGCTCCAACGATGCTGTCGTCACACTCGACACCGACGTCACGCCCGAACTCGAAGCCGAGGGCCTGGCCCGCGATGTCGTGCGCGAGATCCAAAATGCCCGCAAGGCCGAGGATCTCGTCGTCACCGACCGCATCGACCTCTGGATCGACGCCGCCTCGGCCACCGTTGCCGCTGCGATTGGCACCCACGAGGCCTACATCGCCGAACAGGTGCTCGGCACGTCGATCACCATGGGCGCCGGCCCCGACGACGTGTCGACGCACGAGGCCACTGTCGGTGGTGAGCCCCTGCGCTTCTCGCTGAAGGTCAGCTGATCGGCGATCGCCGGAGGCGGCGGTCAGTTACGACTGGCCGGCATGTTCCGGTAGATGTACTGCACGATTTCATCGGGGTTGCGCGACTGCATCATCAGCTCGCCTGGGCCGGTGAACACGAAGACAAAGCCCTCGCCGGTCTTGGCCGACTTCATGAACGAGTCGCTGGCCCGCGTGAGCTCCATCTGGACGCTTTCGGCGAAGGCGACCATGTGGTTCGTGTCGACGACCACCTGCTGGCCGGGCTGCAACTCGAAGCGGTCGAGCGCGCCGTAGCACGACAGCACGACCTTCCCCTGCCCGCTCGCCCGCAGGAGGAAACCGCCCTCGCCACCGATGAGGTTGCGCATCCCACCCCACTGGGTGTCGATCTCCACACCCATCTCGGCGCACAAGAACGAGCCCTTCTGGATGAGCAAAGGCATTTCGGGGGTGACGTCGAAGACGGTGACGTCGCCCGGCAACGAGGGAGCGAAGTCGATCCAGCCGCCGTGGGCTGAGGCCGTTGCCGTCGTCATGAACAACGACTCGCCGCCGAGGACACTGCGTTTGAGGCCCTTCATCAGGCCACCCTCGATCTTCGCGTCGAGATTGAGGTCGGCGGCCATCGCCATCATGGCGCCCGATTCGGCTCGGATCGCCTCAGACGGGCCGAGGATGGCGCGCGCCACCGAGAACGAGGGGTTGTGTCGCAGTTGGATATCCATGGGGCGATCGTAGGCCACTCACGTCGCCGCGTGCGCTCGGCTCGACGCGCTGCGGGTGCCGGTCTGTATCGTCACCGACGGCCTGTGGGAGGGTCGCACCATGACTGAACCTCGAGTCGCGCTCGTCACCGGCGGCGCTCGCGGCATCGGTGCCGGTGTCGCCGCTGCGGCATCAGCGTCCCCGCATGCCGCACCAGATGGGCGAGGAGGACGTCATCAACGAAGGCTTGGTCCGGGTCACTGCGGGCGGCGGTGTCAGTCGTCGGCGTCGACCCGGCGGCCGTCCTCCACCAGGTTGATCTCGTAGAGGACCTTGTCGAGCGCGTCGCTCGCAGCGATCGCGCTGTACCGCAGCGGATTCTCTGCCGTGACGGTGCTCGGCATCGGCGCCAGAATCGTCCATGGCGTCGGGTGGGCGAACTGCACGACCGAATAGCGATCGCCCTGCTGGCCCGCACCCGACACGACACGATGAATCCCGGGCGGGATCATGCCGTTGGTCAATCGCTCGAGCATCAGACCGGTGTTGATGATCGCGGAGCCCTCCGGCGGGGCGACGTCGGACCACTCGCCATCGGGGGTCTTGAGCTGCAGACCAGCCGCCGTGGCGCGGGGCAACGCCGTGATGAGGTTGATGTCGGCGTGTTCGCCAGCCCAGACATGCTGTTCACCAGGTGCCTGCTCCATCGCCGGGTAATGGATTGCCCGGGTGAGGGTGGCGCCATCGGCGAGCATCTCGTCGAAGAAAGTCTCGTGGGCTCCGAGCCCTTCCGCAATGATCCGCAGCACACGACGCTGCAAGTCGGCGACGCTGCGATGGAAGTGCATCAAGAGGTCCCGGACACCCGGCAAGTCGTTCTCGGGAAGGGTCGGCGGACCGTAGCGGTGGGGATACTTCGCCCGCAGCGGGTGACCATCGCCGAGAGGCGCCCCCCAGTTGAGCATCTCCTTCCAGTCGGGTACGTCGGCGACCGCCGCCGTCTCGACCAGCAGGCCCGTGTAGCCGCTCTGCCCATTGGAGCCCGGCACGACATAGGTGTCCTTGCGCCCCTGGGGGAGGGTGAAGAACGCCTCAAGCCGCGCGTACGCCTCATCGATGAGATCGACCGACAGGTCGTGTTCCACATAGACGAAGCCGGTGGCGAGGCTGCGAAGCACGCCATCGACGACCGAGCGGCGTTCCTCGGAGCTCCCGGTCTCGAAGGCGAGCAGATCGACGTCAAGGATCTCCATCCGGTGACTCTACCGCTCACGACGTTGGCGCCCAGTGGCGTATCCGTGTGACGCTGGAGCCATGTCCGGTACACCGAAACCGCGAGCAGGAGCCGACGACGCCCTCGCCAAGATCGTCACCAAAGACTGGTTCCGAGCGATCGCCCCCAAGGTCATTCCGCCGATGCATAAGGCGATGAACAAGCTCACCCGGGGCCGCTTCGTTCCGGGTGCCGGACTCGTGCTCTACACCACCGGTGCGAAATCAGGGAAGCGCCGCGAGACCCCGCTCGAAGCGGTGCCGAGCTCAAACGGTTCGTGGGTGGTGGTCGGGTCGAACTTCGCACGCGAGCCACACCCGGCCTGGACCGGAAATCTGATCGCCCATCCCGAATGCGAGATCCTGGTGCGCGGCAAAACGACGCTGGCGACGGCCACACTGCTCGAGGGCGAGGCGCGCGAGGAGGGGTGGCAAGAGGCACTCGCCCACTTCGGCGGCTGGCAGGCCTATACGGGCATCACCGATCGTCAGTTCCGGATCTTTCGGCTGACCCCCCACTGAGGGCGCGCCGAAGCCACGACGCCGACTGGCTCAGTCGTTCTCGAGCGAAGCGACCAAGCGCGGCAGAACGCTGGCGAGGACCTCGATCTCGTGGGCTTCGAGTCGGTCGATAAACGCTTCCCGCACCGCCTCGACATGGCCGGGCGCCGTCGCCTCCAGCTTCTCGCGTCCGGTGGCGGTGAGCTCGACCCACCAGACTCGGGCGTCGTTGTCACACCGAACCCGAACCACATAGCCGTCTCGGCTGAGACGGCCGACCCGCTGCGAAAGCCGACTCGGCGAGTTGGTGACCGAACTCGCGAGGTCGGACATGCGCAGTCGGTGCCCCTCGGCCTCGCTCAGCCGCACAAACACCTCGTAATCGTCGGTGGCGAGGCCGGCGTCGCGCTTGAGTTGGCGATCGGTGGCTGCGAGCACGCGGCGGCTGGCGTCGATCCAGCCCCGCCAGGCGAGCTGTTCGGCCTCTGAAAGCCAGCGAACGTCGGCTGGTTCGGCGACGGCGTGCGTTCCCCTGCGGACAGTGAATGACATGTCGTGCAACCTAGCGGCTTTCGTTTCAACGTTGAAGTTGTGGTGCGCCGACACACAGGCTGTGGAAAGCACCCCAAAATCATCCCCACGACAGGTTTTGTCACTGTGCGTAATTTGGGGATAACCCCGATTTTGGTTGAAAACATGGGGATTTCTGGAAAACCTGGCTGCCCCCCTTGACGGAGACGTAATTACGGGGGTGTAATGTTTCACCCGGTCATCACCTGTCCGGGGCGGGACGAAGGTGATGCTGAGAGCCTTCTGCAGACCGACTTGGTGATCTCGGCGCGAAATCCAGAGGGGCACACATGGCGATCACGGAGGACCGACTTTCCGCAGTCGGCGACAACGACACGACGGTCGAAACGGCCACCACCATGCGGGTGAAGAAGCGCAACGGCTCGCTCGAACCCGTCGATCTCAACAAGATCGTCAACGCCATCGCCCGCGCCTCCGAAGGCCTGATGGGCGTCGACCCGATGGTCGTCTCCACCCGAACGATCTCGGCGCTCGCCGACGGCTCCACCACCCAAGAGCTCGATGAGCTGTCGATCCGCACCGCAGCCGGCCTCATCGTCGAGGAGCCCAACTACTCCAAGCTTGCCGCCCGCATGCTGGCGACCTACGTCGACAAAGAAGTCCGCAACCAGAACGTCCCCTGGTTCTCGGAGTCGGTCACCCTCGGCCACACCCTCGGCCTGATCGGCGACGACGTCCTGGAGTTCGTCACCACCCACGCCCCCGAACTCAACGCCGCCATCAACTCCCAGCGCGACAAGAACTTCGAGTTCTTCGGCCTGCGCACGGTCTATGACCGCTACCTCCTCCGCCACCCCGAAACCCGCAAGGTCATCGAGACCCCGCAGTACTTCTTCCTGCGGGTCGCCTGTGGCCTGTCCACCGACGCCGACGAGGCCATCAAGTTCTACGACCTCATGTCGTCGCTAGCCTACCTTCCGTCGTCGCCCACTCTGTTTAACTCGGGCACGACCCACCCGCAGATGTCCAGCTGCTACCTGCTCGACTCGCCTGAGGACTCCCTCGAGGGCATCTATAAGCGCTACACCGACATCGCCCGCCTCTCGAAGTTCGCCGGCGGTATCGGCGTCGCCTGGCACCGCATCCGCTCCAAGAACAGCCTGATCGTCGGCACCAACGGCCTCAGCAACGGCATTATCCCGTGGCTCAAGACCCTCGACGCCTCGGTCGCCGCCGTCAACCAGGGCGGCCGCCGCAAGGGAGCCGCTTGCGTCTACCTCGAAAGCTGGCACGCCGACATCGACCAGTTCCTCGAACTGCGCGACAACACCGGCGACCATGCCCGCCGCACCCACAACATCAACCTCGCCAACTGGATCCCCGACCTCTTCATGGAGCGGGTCGAAAAGGACTGGCAGTGGAGCCTCTTCGATCCCAAACGGGTCCCCGAGCTCATCGACACCTTCGGCGAGGAGTTCCGCACCATCTACGAACAGGCCGAGGCCGACGGCCGCTACGAAAAGCAGGTTCCGGCCCGTCAGCTCTACCAGCGCATGATGAAGACGCTCGCAGAGACGGGCAACGGCTGGATGACCTTCAAGGATCCCAGCAACGAAAAGTGCAACCAGACCGGTCCAGGCACCGCCGCCGAGGGCAACGCCCGCGACCGGGTCGTGCACCTGTCGAACCTCTGCACCGAAATCCTCGAGGTCACCTCGCAGTCCGAGACGGCGGTGTGCAACCTCGGTTCGGTCAACCTCGGTGAGTTCGTCGCCGAAACCGACGGAGTCGCTGGCGTGGACTACGAGCGTCTTGGCGAGGTCGTCCGCCAGGTCGTGCCCTTTCTCGATCGGGTCATCGACATCAACTACTACCCGACCGATGAGGCCGGCGTGTCCAACGCCCGCTGGCGCCCGGTCGGCCTCGGCCTGATGGGCCTCCAGGACGTCTTCTTTAATCTCGGCGTCCCGTTCGACAGCCCCGTCGCTCGCGGCGTCAGCCGTCGGATATCCGAGGAGATCTACTTCAACGCCCTGTGGGCCTCCACCGAATTAGCCGAGGCCAACGGCGCCCACGCTGCCTTCCCCGAGACTCGTGCCGCAAACGGCGACCTGCAGTTCGACCTGTGGGGCGTCGAGCCCTCCGACACCGAGCGTTGGGAGCCACTGCGTGAGCGCATCAAGGCCCACGGTCTGCGCAACTCGCTCATGATCGCCATCGCCCCGACCGCAACGATCGCCTCGATCGCCGGCTGCTACGAGTGCATCGAGCCCCAGGTCTCGAACCTCTTCAAGCGTGAGACCCTCTCAGGCGAGTTCATGCAGATCAACCGCCACTTGGTCAAGGAACTCCAGAGCCGGGGCCTGTGGGACGCCGAGATGATCGCCGAGGTGAAGAAGTCCGAGGGTTCGATCCAAGACGTCGACCGGATCCCCGACGATCTCAAGGCGATCTACCGCACGGCGTGGGAGATCCCGATGAAGAGCTTGATCGAGATGGCCGCCGACCGCGGCGCCTTCATCGATCAGAGCCAGTCGCTCAACCTCTTCATGGAGTCGCCCACCATCGGCAAGCTCTCGTCGATGTACATGTACGCCTGGAAGGCCGGTCTCAAGACCACCTACTACCTGCGTTCGCGTCCAGCGACCAAGATCAACAAGGCCACCGCCGGTGGCTCGGGTGGCCCCACCGGCGGTGGGCAGCCCGCTCCAGAAAAGAAAATGTTCACCGACGATGAGGCCATCGCCTGCTCGCTGGAGAACCCCGAAGCATGTGAGGCGTGCGACTGATGGCACTGGCAGAAGATCACAACTACGCACTCGCGGCGGAGCCCGCCCAGATCAACAACCTCGGCCACTCCGCCAACCGAGGTGCCCACACCAACATTCTCGACCCCGGCTTCGACCTCACGTTGCGGCCAATGCGGTACCCGCAGTTCTTCGAGATGTACAAGGACGCGATCAAGAACACGTGGACCGTCGAGGAGATCGACTTCTCCGACGATCTCACCGACCTCGATCGCAAGCTGATGCCGGCCGAGAAGCACCTGATCAGCCGCCTCGTGGCGTTCTTCGCCACCGGCGACTCGATCGTGGCCAACAACCTGGTGCTCAACCTCTACCAGCACATCAACTCGCCCGAAGCCCGGATGTACCTGAGCCGGCAGCTCTACGAAGAGGCGCTGCACGTCCAGTTCTATTTGAACCTGCTCGACAACTACATCCCGGATCACGACGAGCGGGCCGAGGCGTTCGCAGCGATCGAGAACATCCCTTCGATCAAGGCCAAGGCCGACTTCTGCTTCAAGTGGATGAGCGGTGTTCCTGACGGGGCCCTGCAGACCGAGGAGGACCGCAAGCGGTTCCTCATGAACCTCATCTGCTTCGCCACCTGCATCGAGGGCCTGTTCTTCTTTGCGGCGTTCGCCTACGTGTACTTCCTGCGCAGCAAGGGCCTACTCAACGGTCTCGCCGCCGGCACGAACTGGGTGTTCCGCGACGAGTCGATGCACATGAACTTCGCTCTTGAGGTCATCAATACAGTGCGGGCCGAGGAGCCCCAGCTGTTCGACGACGATCTCGGCGAGCGCATCACCGCAATGATCGAAGAGGCCGTCGACGCCGAATTCCAGTTCGCCGAGGATCTCCTCGGCGAAGGTGTGCCCGGCATGTCCACGGTGGACACCCGTACCTACCTCGAGTTCGTCGCCGATCAGCGTCTGAGCCAGCTCGGCCTGCCCAAGCGCTTCAACGCCTCGAACCCGTTCGCCTTCATGGAATTGCAGGACGTCCAAGAGCTCTCGAACTTCTTCGAGCGCACTGTCTCGGCCTACCAGGTCGGCGTCGAGGGCGATGTCTCCTTCGACGAGGACTTCTGAAACCCACGCTCTCGCCTCCCCGAGTCACCACCAACAACGTCGCCCGACACCAAGCGGGCGCACCCCTCAGACGGCCGCCTCGCTCACCAACGGGGCGGCCGTCCCACGCCTAGGCCCAACCGAAAGCGGCGGCCACCACCGCGTCGAAACCGATCACGAGTCGGCATGTCGACACACCGCACGGTAGGTGTGTCATCGTGAATCCCCATCGAGTCCGGAGTTTGCCATGAGCCTCAACCCCCCGACCGAGCACCAACTCCTCGTCTTCTGGGTCGGCCTCCTCGTGATCCTGGTGGCCGCGCGGCTGCTCGGGGCGGTGATGCAGCGCATCGGCCAGCCCGCAGTGATCGGCGAACTTGCTGCCGGTCTCATTCTCGGCCCGTCGGTACTCGGCAAACTCGCCCCCGACATCACCGACTGGACGTTCCCCGCCGACGATGTTCAGACCGGCATGCTCTTCACCGTCGGATGGCTCGGTGTGTTGTTCCTACTCGTCAGCACTGGCTTCGAGACAGACCTCGGCTTGATCGGCCGGCTCGGCCGCGCCGCAGTGATCGTGTCGGCAGGATCGTTGCTGGTTCCGGCGATCGCCGGCTTCGCCGTCGGTTGGTTTCTCCCGACGGCCTTCGTCGGCAGTGACACTGAGCGCTATATCTTTGCCCTCTTCGTCGCCGCCGCGCTCTCGATCTCGTCTCTCCCGGTGATCGCCAAGATCCTCGGCGAGATGGGCCTCATGCGCCGTAACTTCGGCCAACTCACCCTTGCGGCTGGCATGGCAAACGACGTCATCGGCTGGGTCGCACTGGGCCTCATCGCCGGCCTTGCGCAAGCCGGCGGCCTGAAGCTTGACAAGCTCGCCTTCACCGTCGTCGGGCTCATCGTGTTCTTCGTCGTTGCCTTCACGATCGGGCAGCGGGTCGTTGACACTGCGCTCAAACGGGTTCGAGCCAACGGGGGTGACCAACTCTCCGGCATGACCGTAGTGCTCGTCACCACGCTCTCGTTCGGTGTGGTCACCCAGTGGCTCCACGTTGAGGCTGTGCTGGGTGCCTTCATCGCCGGGGTCATCCTCGCCCGCTCTCGTTTCGCCGAACACGAACTCATCCGACCGCTCGAGACGATGACCGCCGCAGTCTTCGCACCGATCTTCTTCGCCACCGCCGGCCTGCGAGTCGACCTCGGACTGCTGGCCGACGGCGAGACGATCATGTGGGCCCTGATCGTGCTCGCGATCGCGTCGTTGTCGAAGTTCCTCGGTTCGATTGTCGGAGCGCAGTTGTCGTTCCTCCCGCTGCGCGAAGGTGCTGCCCTCGGTTTCGGGCTCAATGCCCGTGGCGCGCTCGAGATCGTGATTGCCACGGTCGGCCTCTCACTCGGCGTTCTAAACGATCGCTCCTACACCGTCATCGTGCTGATGGCGATGGCCACCTCAATGGCCGCTCCCCCGCTGTTGCGTCGAGCCCTCTCCGGATGGGAAGGCACCCCCGAGGAACGACAGCGGCTCGACATGGAAGCCCAACTTGCGAGCAACATCGTCGTGCGGGGCAACCGCATCCTGATCCCGACCAAGGGCGACGTACCATCGCTGCTCGCCGCCCAGGTCGCAGGGCTGACCTGGCCAGCCGATACGGCCGTCACGCTCCTCACCGCCGGCGATGCCTCGACGGTCGACGTGCAAGCCCATCGAGATGTCCTGTTCGGCCGGGTCGTCGACCACGACGTCGTCGATGCGCGGGTCGCCGATGCCGTCATCACCGAGGCGGTACTTGGCTACGACGCCATCGTGATCGGCGCGCCGACCGGCGGTAAGACCTCCGAGTACGTGGCGGAGATCATGCGTCGCTCACCGATCCCCGTCGTGATCGTGCGAGGGGCAGCATCACTCAATGGCCGTCTGCCGTGGGCGTTCGCCCGTGCGCTTGTTCCTGTCAACGGTTCGAAGTCGGCCAAACCGGCACTGGAGCTGGCCACCCAGCTGAGTTCTCATCTGGGCACTCAGCTGCTCCAGCTCCACGTCTCACCCACACCACCGACTCGCATGGAATCTCTGATCGGCGAGCGCGGTCCCGACCGGGCCCGTCACCGCGCCATCCTCGACGAGGCCGCTTCAGTCGCCGACGCAAGCGGCGCTCGGGCATCGTCGATCCTGGCCCACGACCCGAGTCCTGCTGCCGGCATCTTGTCGACGGCCACCGAACTCAGCGCTGATCTGATCGTGATGTCGGGGAGCAGCCGCGACAACGCTGGTGTTCCCGCGGTAAGCGCCACGATCCAGCGGGTGCTCGACGGCTCCGACATCACACTCGTCGTCGTCCTCGTACCCGAGGACGACGGATCCGGCTCCAGTAACGAGGCCCACTGAACCGACCGGAGGGGCCGCTTCAGTAGCCGCGTACCCCGTGGTACGGACTGCCCTTCGCCTTCCAGTCCTCGTAGAGCGCCATGAAGTTCTCTCCGAACGGGTCCTGCCCTCGGAGCGGCATCATCGCCCGCCGAATGGTCCAGTCCTCAGGGGCCAGTTCGGCGGCCCGATCGAAGTTCCGGTCGCAGCCAGCTTGATCGCCCCGATCACGCAACGCGAGCGCGAGACGGAAGTGGAGACGGGCGGCTTCTTCCTCGCTAGAGAGATCACCCACCACACCGATCGCCTCACCCGTCGACATCCCTGCATCGCCCTCGCGCACCCAGCGACGGATCCGGTCGTGCTGCTTGCCGGATTCGACACCGGTGAACTCGCTGAACAGGTCGCTGCCATAGGCGCTCCAGTTCGGCATGGCGATCGTGTCGTCCTCGTTGACCAACACAACGGTAGGGACATTTGAGATCGCGTAAAGCTCGGTGACGACATGATGGGCATCAACCACCACCGGGTAGGTAATTCCCTCGGCCAACTCACGGAGCTTCTCGATGTTTTCGTCGATGGCGACGGCAATGATCTCGAAGTCCGTGTGCCCCTCGGCGTGGATTTCATTTTGCAGTGTCTGCCACCCGGGCAGCTCGTAGCCGCACCCTCACCAACTGGAGAAGGCGATCAACAGCCGTTTTTTGCTGCGATGATCGCTCAGCGAGGTGACCCCGCCGCCCGTAAGGTTGGGCAGGGTGAAGTCGGGAGCGACGAGATCGTCGAGTGCCTGGCGGCGAGCCACCCGGGGCACACCGATCGCAGCGAGACCCGCCTCGGTATCGATGGCGACGGGACGGTCGAGTAGATCACCGAGGACGGCCAGACCAAGGCCGTCGTTGGAAACGAGGGCGCCACGGTCAGGGATGAGCACACACGTGTCGTCCTGACAAAGCCCCTCTGGCTTGAGCGTCCAGCCGAGTTCGGCGAGTTGGGCCTCGCTGATCGTGCCGAACGAGTCGAGCAGTGCAGTGTCGTTGGCCATGCGGGGACCGTAGTCGGCCCGTCCGCTGTGGCGCCCGTTCGCTCAGGCCGGCTCCGACGGTGGTGTGGCGAAAATCCAGAAGACGGTGCCGCAGGCCGCCGCAACGCCAAGGATCGTGAAGCCGAGGCGATAGTCGCCAGTGGCATCGGCGAGTGAGCCGGCGATCAGCGGGCCGGCGATCGCGCCCATCGTCACGATGATGTTTGACCAACCCATGATCGAGGCGAACGATGTCGATCCGAAGTAATCGGCTCGGATCGCTTGCATCTGCGGGCCGCGCACACCCCATGCAAGTCCATGGAGGACGATGAAGATCACGACGGCGAATCCTGCGTCAATCCACACTAGGCCGAGCAACGCAGCGCCATGCATCTGCATCGCGACACCCGAGATCAGCCGCTTGTTGATCCGGTCGCCGAGGTAGCCGCCGGCCGCTGTGCCGAGGATCTGCACGAGCGGCACGATGCCCGCCACGATCGCCGCCGAGCCAGCCGAGTAGCCACGGTCTTCGGTGAGGTAGAGCGCGAGGTGGGCCATCGACGACACGACGACGAGCAGGGCAAACGCGTGTCCGAACGAGATCATCCAGAAGCCCCGTGTGCGCAACGCCTGTTGGGCCGTGAGGTGGCGCCCGGTGCTCCCCTCGGCGTCGGGGGTGGCGTCGGCCTCGGCCGCAGTGAGGCCGTCCATTGGTTCGCCCGTGTCCTCTGGGCGGCGACCAGTGATCCCGGCCGCCCACCATGCGGCGCTCGAGAGGACCCCACCGACGACCAGGACCGTCGCTCGCCAACCGACCGTCTGGAATCCCAAGACCATGATCGGTGCAGCGAACCCGCCGAGCGCGAAGCCCATCGTCTGGATCGACAGTGCTCGGGCTCGCCGTTTCTCGAACCAGGCGACGGTCGCCGCCGAGATGGTGAGAAAGCCGACCAGGCTCATGCCAATCGCCAGCAGAAGCATCGCGAGGAGGAACTGGGCGCGGCTATCGATCACGGCGACGGCGACGAAGCCGGCAGCGCTCGCGATCGCGCCGGCGCGCATCACCGGGGCGACACCTCGACGCTGGATCTCTCGTCCCTGCACCGGCCCGATGAAGGCGATCTCAGCGCGCGTTGCCCCGAAGACGACCGAGAGGAAGGTCTTCGACCAGCCAAACTGATCTCGGAGTTCCACGGCGAGATTCCCGAATCCCTGGACCCACACCATCGACTGGAGCGACCACACGACGGAGTTAGCGCCAACCACCTTCCATCCTGTGTACCGGCGCCGAGCCGTGGTGTCGGTGGTGGGTTCCGCCATACGGCGATCGTGCCCTCGTGGTCGTCGAAACACAACAACCGTCGTCTTCGCTACTGGAGTTCTGCTGGCCGCAGTGCCGCGCTCGTTGCGCGAGATCCGCCGACGGCTCCGGGGCTAGTTGGTCGGGAAGCCGAGATCGACCGACGAACTGGCCGGGTCGGGCCAGCGAGTCGTGATCGCCTGGGGCTTGGTGTAGAAGCGCACACCTTCGGGGCCGTAAATCGCCGTATCGCTGAAGATGGAATCCTTCCATCCACCGAACGAGTGGTACGCCACCGGCACCGGGATCGGGACGTTGACGCCGACCATGCCGACCGGGGCCTCCTCGGTGAACTGGCGAGCAGCACCACCATCGCGGGTGAAGATCGCCGTGCCGTTGCCGTACGGATTGTCCTCGAGCAGCTTGATCGCATCGTCGAAGGTCGGCACACGCACCACACCGAGGAGGGGTCCGAAGACTTCGTCCTGATAAACGGTCATGTCAGGTGTGACGTCGTCGAGAAGAGTGCACCCGAGGAAGTAGCCGTCGCCGTCGAACCCGGCCTCACGGCCGTCGAGCACCACCTTGGCACCCGCGTCAGCACCGGCGGCGATAGAGGACTCGACCCGATCGCGGGCCTCTCGGGTGACGAGTGGGCCCATCTCCGAGGCGGGATCCATGCCATCGCCGATCGTGAGTGCACGGGTGCGCTCGGCGATTGCGTCGACCAGTGGGTCGGCGGCCTCGCCGACTACGACGACAACTGAGATGGCCATACAGCGCTCACCGGCCGAACCGAAGGCCGCCGACACGGCTGCGTCAGCCGCAAGACCGATATCGGCATCGGGCAGCACCAACATATGGTTCTTGGCGCCACCGAGGGCTTGTACCCGCTTGCCGTGCTCGCTGGCGGTGCGGTGGATGTATTGGGCGATCGGGGTGGAGCCGACGAAGCTCACCGCCTTGATATCGGGATGCTCGAGGATGGCGTCAACTGCGGTTTTGTCGCCGTTGACGAGGTTGAACACGCCGTCGGGGAAGCCGGCCTCGTGGATTAATTCGGCGAGGAACATCGCCGAGGTCGGGTCCTTCTCACTGGGCTTGAGTATGAAGGCGTTGCCGCAGCCGAGGGCGTTGGGAATCATCCAGAGCGGCACCATCGCTGGGAAGTTGAACGGGGTGATGCCGGCGACGACCCCGAGCGGCCGACGGACCGTCGTGACGTCGACGCCGGTCGAGACCTGGTTCGAGTGGCTGCCCTTGAGCATCTCGCCGATGTTGCAGGCGAACTCGATGTTCTCGAGGCCACGGGCGACCTCACCCATCGCGTCGCTGTGGACCTTGCCGTGCTCGGCGGTGATCTTCGCAGCGAGTTCGCGCGCGTTCTGCTTCACCAGGTTTCGCAGGTTGAACATCGCCTCGGCGCGCTTGGCGACACTCGAGGAGCGCCACTTCTGGAACGCGGCGTTCGCAATGGCGACTACAGCATCGAGCTCCTCGACCGACGCGAGGGCGACGGCGCCGGTCTGCTGACCGGTGGCGGGGTTGTAGACCGGGCTGGTGTTGCCGGATGTGCCGGCGACCGTACGGCCTCCGACGAAGTGTCCGATTTCGGTGATGTCACTCATGGTCGTGGTGTCTCTCGTCGGGGATTCAGCGTTTGGCGTTGATGTCATCGATGGCGGCGAACATGGCGACGATGGCTTCGTCCATCTCGGCTTCGGTGACGTTGAGCATCGGTGCGATGCGGATGACGTTGCCGTACAGGCCGCCCTTGCCGACGAGCAGACCGTGCGACCTGCAGCGCTCGAGGAACTCGGCGGTCGTGGCCGCATCGGGCTCATTCGAACCGCTGTGGACGAACTCGAGCGCCTGCATGAGGCCCTTGCCGCGCAGCTCGGCGATCCAGTCGTTCACCTCGACCGCAGGAGTGAGCCCGGCGGTGAGTTGGTTGCCACGAGCGAGGGCGTTGGCCTGCATGTTCTCGTCCTCGAGGGCCTGAAGGGTGGCGTTGCCGGCCGCAGCAGAAAGCGGATTGCCGCCGAACGTCGAGAACGACGTGACCTGGATCGTGTCCATGATTTCGGCGCGGGCGACGACACCGGCGAGCGCGGCGCCGTTGCCGACCCCCTTAGCGAAGGTGAGCATGTCGGGAACGATGTCGTGAGCCTCGTAACCCCAGAAATGTTCGCCAGTGCGCCCCCAGCCAGTCTGGACCTCGTCGGAGATCAGCAGGATGCCGCGGGCGTCGAGCTCCTTCTGGAAGGCACCGAAGAACCCGTCGGGTGGGGTGGCGAACCCACCGACACCTTGAATCGGCTCGGCAATCAGGCAGGCCACGTCGCCGGCCGACACCATGTCGAGCATCTGGGCGAGGTCGTCGACACAGGCCTCGGTGAAGGCGGCGTCGTCGAGGTCGCGGAACGGGCTGCGAAGGCGGTAGCCACCCTGCACGAAGTTCACATCAAGACCCGAGATCGAAGTCGAGGACCACGAACTGTGCGACGTAATGGCCTGGGTGGTGAACGAACGCCCGTGGTAGCTGTTCCGCATCGCCAGCACCTGATTACTCTTGCGGTAGCTGGTGGCTAGTAGGAGAGCGGTGTCGTTGGCCTCCGAGCCCGAGGCGGTGAAGAAGACCCGGGCGTCGGGGATGCCCGACAGGCGACAGATGCGTTCGGCAAGTTCGATCATCGGCTCGTTGAGATAGAGCGTCGAGGTGTGCATCACTTTCGCGGCCTGCTCCTGCACGGCAGCGGTGACGTTCGGGTGGTTGTGCCCGATCATCGTGGTGAGCACGCCGCCAAAGAAGTCGAGATACCGGTCGCCCTCAGCCGTGAAGACGGCGCTGCCGTCGCCATGGTCGATCGAGATCGGCTCGGCGAACATTGGCTTCACGAACGACGGCAGCGAATTGCGGTAACGCTTGAGCAGTGCAGCATCGACCGACAGGTTGTCGACAGCGGTGGTTCGCATCTCCTGATTCTGGACCGCACTTTGATTGCGTACAAGGCCTTGTTTGTTCTATACAAAGATTCGTGACCGATATCGCCAGGCCCAGCAGCGCCGAGCTCGCCGCCATCATCGAAGGGAGAACCGCCGAGGAGATCGCAGCATCGATCGCCCGGCATGTTCACCAGGCCCCGCTCTCTGCGGACACCCCGCTCCCGACCGTGCGAGGCCTCGCCACCGAACTCGGAGTGAGTGCCAGCACCGTCAGCGACGCCTGGCGGATCCTCCGTGCTCGCGGCGTGATCGAGACCGACCGCCGTCGTGGCACGACCGTGCGTCTCGACCGCACCA
>PBTQ01000068.1 GCA_002729125.1 Acidimicrobiaceae bacterium
CTACGAGACCCCCGAGGGGACGGCCGGCGACCTGCGGGAAGAGCTGGGCTCCGTCCTCGCGGGCCTCAAGCGACGCCTGCATCTGCTCCTTCCAGAGATCCGGCGCGCCTGGCACTTGAAGCATGGCGAAGGTGACCGGTTGACCGGTCTCGGCCGAAAGGCGGCTCATCCATTCAACCTCCTTCATCGGTGCTACGAGGTCGAGCCCAGCGGTACCGGCCGGCGCGAGTTCGAAGACACCGCCACCGCCGTCGCGCAGGGCACGACCCATCGCGAACAATTCGTCCTCGGCGGCAAAGGTGCCCGGCACCGGTTCGCCATCCATCGCCGTGTGGGCGATCGTGCGCGAGGTCGACACGCCGAGCGCGCCGGCTTCGATCGCCTGCCGCACGATCGTGGCCATCTGGTCGATGTCGTCGGGGTCGGCGGGTTCGTTCTTCGCGCCTCGCTCCCCCATCACGTAGGCGCGGATTGCGCCGTGCGCAACCTGCGCGCCGACATCGACGGACCAGCGACGGTCGTCGAGGACGCCGAGGTATTCGGGGAACGACTCCCACGTGAAATCTATGCCTTCGGAGAGGGCGGTTCCGGGAATGTCCTCCACTCCTTCCATCAGTTGGATGAGCCAGTCCTCGGTGCCGGGCTTCACCGGTGCGAACCCGACGCCGCAGTTGCCCATCACCAGTGTGGTGACGCCATGCAACGAACTCGGCTCGAGCAACTCGTCCCATGTCGCCTGACCGTCGTAGTGCGAGTGCACGTCGACGAAGCCGGGGGTGACGAGCAGACCCTCGGCATCGATGATCTCGTGGGCGTCGCCGAGATCGGTTCCGACAGCGACGATGCAGCCGTCGGTGATCGCGATGTCGGCGATACGGCGGTCGGCACCAGTGCCATCGACGACGGTGCCCTTAGCGATAAGTAAATCGAACATGCCGCAATGGTACGGCGCGGCGCACATCGGGTCGAAACGCATCAGCGATTCTGCGTGTTTTCGACGACCTTGCCGACAGATCGAACGTCGCGTTGGTCTCGACGGCCCCGCGGGACGAGCGAGGGTTCCGCCTCGGTGGGCGTCTCGCTCTACGATCCGGTTCGATCCCCTGGGAGGCAGACATGGCAGGACCACTCGAAGGCGTGAAGGTCGTCGAACTCGGCGTGTGGGTTGCAGGCCCCGCAGCAGGCGGAATCCTCGCCGACTGGGGAGCCGAGGTCGTGAAGATCGAGCCGCCCGCCGGCGATCCATCTCGCACGTTCCAGTACTCGCTGACCGGCCAGATGATGCCGACCAACCCCATCTTCGAGATGGACAACCGGTCCAAGCGGAGCATCGTCCTCGACCTCACCACCCCAGAAGGCAAGGAGATCGCCGACGACCTGATTGCGGACGCTGACGTCTTCGTCACCAACGTTCGCCTCGGCGGCCTCGAGCGACTCGGCCTCGATGCCGAGACCCTAACGACTCGCAATCCCCGGCTGGTCTACGCCGCGATCACCGGCTACGGCATGGAGGGCGAAGATGCCGACCGAGCCGCCTACGACATCGCCGCCTTCTGGTCACGCAGCGGGATCGCTCACCTCCTCACCAGGCCCGGCGAGGACCCGCCGTTCCAGCGCGGCGGGATGGGTGATCACAACGCCGGTCTCGCCGGCGCGGCCGCCGTATGTGCGGCACTCTATAGCCGAGAAAAAACCGGTGAAGGCCAGTTGGTGTCGACCTCTCTGCTGCGCGAGGGGCTCTACACGATCAGCTTCGACCTGTCGGTGCTGCTTGGTTGGGGCCTCACCCTCCAGATCGGCCAACGAGAGACCATGGGCAATGTTGCGATGAACAACTACTCGGCAAGCGACGGCAAGCGCTTCTGGGTAGTCGGGCTCGACGGTATGCGGCACTGGCCCCCACTCGCACGAGCGGTGGGGCGAGAGGACTGGCTCGACGACGAGCGCTATGCCGATCCACGCAACCGGGCCCGCAATGCGGCCGAGATCATCGCCCAACTTGACGAGATCTTCGCGACGAAGACCATGGCGGAGTGGGAAGAGGTGTTCGCCACCGAACCCGACTTCTTCTGGGCACCGGTCAACAGCCCCGATGACCTTCTCGCCGACCCGCAGTTCTATTCATCCGGCGCGCTCGTCGAAGTGCCCGACGGCACGAGCGCCACGAACATGATCGCGACCCCGGCCGACTTCGCCGGAACCCCGTGGGCAGCCCGTTCCACCGCACCGGATCTCGGTCAGCACACGGTGGAGATCCTCATCGAACTCGGACGTGGCGACCAGATCGAGGCGCTCGTCGACGCCGGAGCGATCGGAACCCCGGCGTCACCTCCGGCAGACTGAGTCCATGTCCGAGCGGTGGGTGCGAAGGGTTGACACAACGAACGGTTTCGACGTGCCCGTGCCACACGTCCCCTTCGGCGAGTCAGCCTCGTGAGCCGACTCGCCGACCTGCGGGGCCTCCTCGCATTCGGAGTGATCGCGTTCGCCATCGCGTGGACGTGGCAGTGGATCGAGGACCGGCCGATCGAATCGACCACCACCGTCACGACCACCACGACGACATCGACCACGACGACCGTTCCGCAGAGCACAACGACCCGTCTCGAAGACGCCGTCGAGGCAACCTGCAGACGTTCGGCAGGGTTCGTCGCTGAGGCCAAGCTGATCCCCGACGACTCTGGGCCCGGCCCACTCGCCCGCCTTGCCCTGTCCTATTGGAGCGACCTGGAGGTCGTGGCGGTGGAGAGTGCCACCGTCGAGATCGGTGCCATCGTCGACTACTACCAGAGCTATCTCGACACCGCTGAGCCGTTCGGCTTCGACACCGTCGACATCATTCTCAAGGGTGACAAGGAGCGCTTCCAACAGCTGGTGACCCGTCCCGCTCCTGGGCTGGAGGCCAGTCGAAGCATGGTGACATTCCTGTGCCAGATCGAGGTGCCCGATCAGCCGTACATCAGCCCCGGTTCGTTCGACGCTCTCGAGGACCGATTGCTCGATCCGCCGTAGGCCTGCACCTCGGCCTGAGCGGTGCTGTCGAACACAGCGCACCAGGCTGTCGACGCCGACCTGCCAAACTCTCGCCCATGCTGGACTACCGCTCGGCGAGCGTGGTGCTCGTCCTCACCCTCTCGCTTGCCGCCTGCGGCGGTGACATTAAATCCGGTGGCCGCGCCGCTCTTGCGCCCTCCACCGACGACGAGCCGACAAACGCACGCATCGAGCCGGATTCGGCAACGCAGCGGTGGCCGAGGCCACTCGACACGCTCGACCCTGATGCTCCCGCGCGGTGGGGCGTGGAGGTGCTGGATCGATTCCCTCACGATGCCCGCGCCTTCACCCAGGGACTCGAGGCGCTCGGTGACGGCACGCTGCTGGAGTCCGCAGGACTCCGAGGCGAGAGCACGCTCCGGATTGTCGACCCGACGACCGGTGTCGTCCTCGACACTGTCGGCCTCGCCGACGAGGAATTCGGCGAGGGCGCAACCGTCGTAGGCGACACCATCGTGCAGCTGACCTGGCGGTCCGAACGCGCCCGTCGATGGCGCCTCAACGACCTGACTCCGCTCGAACCGTGGACCTTCGACGGCGAGGGCTGGGGCCTGTGTTTGCTCGACGATCGACTCGCCATGAGCGATGGCAGCGCGACGCTGACCTTCCGCGATCCTCAGGACTTCACGGTGCTCGAACAGGTCTCGGTGACCTTCGAAGGCGACGACGTCAACCGTCTGAACGAACTCGAGTGTGTCGACGGCCATGTGGTCGCGAACATCTGGCAATCACCCACGATTCTCGTGATCCGACCCGACGGCCGAGCGATCGCGACGATCGACGGCACGCCGCTCGTCGATGAGATCGATTCAGCGGTGCCGAATCGCGAGGTGCTCAACGGCATCGCCGTGCGAGACGAAACGTCGTTCTGGCTGACCGGCAAGCAGTGGCCGACCCTGTTTGCCATTGGTGTCGTACCCGACGCCTAGTCTCGACACCATCGACACCATCGACACCGCCACTTCCCTAATCGGTCTCGACATCGAGACCGACACGACGATCGATGGGCTCGACCCTCGCCAGTCGTCGGTGCTCGCCGTTGCCATCTCTGGCGGCGGTGTCGAGGCGGTTCTCGACGGGCCCGACGAACGAGCGGTGCTGGTCGAGACCGACCGACTCCTCGCGTCGGTTGAGGCCGGGGTGCTCGTCACCTGGAACGGCTCGGGGTTCGACCTTCCCTTCATTGCGGCGCGTGCTCGGCTCCTCGGGCTGTCTCTTGGTCTCATCACTCGGCACGACCCATCGATCGCCGGGCGCCACGACCCGTTGCCTGGCGAGCCGGGCCGAGTACGAGGCCGGTGGCATCGACTTGGTCATCTCGATGGCTTTCAGGCGTACCGGGCCGACGTCGGGCAGAACCTCCCGATCTCGTGTGGGCTCAAGTCGCTCGCCAAATTCGTCGGGCTCGCACCCGTCGAGGTTGACCGTCGTCGGATCCATGAACTCACGCCCGAAGAGATGCATGAGTACGTGTTGAGTGACGCCCGGCTCGCTCGTCAACTCGTTGAGCGACGGGTCGACCGATTTGCTTGGGTCGATCAGGATCCGTCGTTGAGCGGCTGATACCCGGACACGTCGTGATGCGGGGTGTCGAGATAGATCTTCGCCTCGGGTACACCGCCGAACTTGCCGTGACTCCAGCGCACTTCGACGTGCCCCTCAACGACTCGGCCGGTGTCGAGTTCCCGATCGTGCCCGTCGACCCGCCACCGAACCAGGGGTTGGCCGGCGTGCTCGCCCCACAGATCGACCGATCGGAGTGCGAAGCGCGTGCGGAAATCCCAGGGGGTGGTGACCCGATAGTGCAACGGGACGTTCTTGAGATCGGCGCCGAGAACGAAGTACGGAGCGGCCTGGAGTCGGAGCAGCCTCCACACGAACGCTTCGCGCTCGCCCGTGGCGGAGATGTTGTCGAGCAAGCGATCGGCGCTGGCTCGGGCGATCTCGAACGCCACAAGCCCCCACTGTTCGCGGAGCTCGGCCGGCCAGCGGCCGGGCAGCGCCTTCCGGAGTCGTTCACGATGACTTCGGTCGAGTTTGGTGGGGTCAGCCGGGAGGCCGGTGAGACCGGTATGCGCCACGACCTCGGTATAGAATTCGCCGTACGACGTGGGAGCGACGGCATCAAACCAATCTTCGGCAGAGGTTCGCCGCTCGCCGAGCGCTCGGTCGAAGAGGTTGGCGGGCGAAGCGTTTTGCAGGATTTTTGAGCCGTACTTGCAGCTCAGCAGATACACGTGATCGACCCGGAGATCAGCTGGGATCTGCTCGTAGGCGGGCGGCTTGTGGGGACCCTTCCACTCCACCGACCAAGGAGGGCGGCCGCGGAGGCCATCGGTCGATCGGGCGAAGCGCTGCCCGTTGGCCCAGGCCACCCTGAACACATCAGCGTGGGTACCCGACGCGAACGCCTCGTCGAGTTGGTCGTAAACGTGGTCGTCGACATTGGTGATGAACCGGGAGCGGGCCGCCAACGCCTGGGCGAGATCCCGAAACCCGTACAGGCCGAGACCGGTCACGATTTCGCTCACTGCGGTGCGGGTGTCGGGCATCAGCCGAGTTGGCGAAGTTCGCCGATGCGTCCACCACCGAACAGGCGAGTGAACTGCAGTTGGGCGCCGATCAGGTCGGCTGGGAGGTCGTCGGCGGTGTAGATCGACTTGCCGTCGTAGACATCGATCCCGGTGCCGAGGGCTTGGATCCAAGCGACGACGGCATCGCCCCACCGTTCCTCAAGCAAGGCACCGCAGATCGAGCCTGCGCTTGCGCCCAGCATCGCCGGATCGGTTCGGGCGACGACCTCAAGGGCGAGCACCCGATGCAACACACCGATGTCGTCCGCCAAGAAGATGGACGGCGGCTCGGTGTGAACCACGGCGTACGCGACATTGTCGGTCACTTGGGGCGGCGCTCCGTCGCCTCGAAGGCGGCGATGTCGGCCTCGGCCCAAAAGCCGGGGATCGGCAGGACCGTGTCGCCCTTTGCGTACTCACGAAGGCGGGCCACGCCGGCGGCGTCGAACATCTCGACAGCGTCGAAAACCTGATCGACACCGACCGCTCGCAGCGCTTTGTCGCCTTCGCTGTTGGCTTTCGGGAGATTCGATGTCAGCACGAGGACCCGACTTGGATTCTGCGGTTCGTCGGTGGCTCGCAGGACGTGGATGCGGCCTAAGGTCTTCCAGAGCGTGTCGGTTCGCATCAGGCCGGGCCGCACAGTCGTGAACGCACCCGAGACATCGACGTACCAGCGGCCGCCCTCGGCGTCCTCGGCGAGGAAGTTGAACTGCACGCCAACCTTGGGGATCTTGACCGGATCCGACACTACCGTGAAGCCAGCGTCGGTGAGCACCCGCTCAGCGATGTCGGCAGCCTTCTTGCCCTCGCTGGTGGCGCGAGCCTGGAAGAACTCGAGGCGGTCGTCATCGTCGTCGGGGGTCTCGAAGAGTTGCTCCTCGCCGAGGACTTCGACCGCACGGAGCCTGGGTCGCCGGCGCTCGGCGTCGAGCCGAGTCTGCGCAATCTCGCAGTACTCCGCATCAAGATCGAAACCGAACCCTCGCCGACCGGTGCGCTCCGCAGCGACAAGTGTCGATCCTGAACCGAGGAACGGATCGAGGACGACGTCGCCTTCGTAGGTGTAGAGATCTATCAGACGCCGCGGCAACTCGACGGGGAATGGCGCCGGGTGCTGGACGCGCCGGGCCGACTCGGGATTGATCTTCCAGACATCAAGAGTCGCTTCCATGAAATCGTCGGCAGACATGGTGGACTCGCGCCCCTTCGGCGAAACCCGGTCGAACCTGCCCTTGCTGGCGACGATCACTCGCTCGGTGAGATCACGCAGCACCGGATTGGTGGCCTTGCGGTAGCTGCCCCAAGCGACAGAACCCGTGGCGCCCTCCGCCTTCTGCCAAATGATCTCGCCCCGCAGCAACAGACCGAGGTCGTCTTGCAGGATCGAGATGACATCGGCGCTCAGCGAGCGGTACGGCTTGCGGCCGAGATTGGCGACGTTGATCGCAAGGCGTCCGCCTGGTTCGAGGACCTCGACGCACGCCTTGAAGACGTCGTGCAACATCTGGAGATACTCGAGGTAGGACTCCGGAACGCTTGGCACACCGCTGCGGGTGTCGGGATCTCCCGTGACGGCGAGCTCGTACTCCTTGCCCACGAAATAGGGCGGAGAGCTGACGACGAGCGCCACGGAATTCGCCGGGAAAACCTCGGAGATCTCGAGACTGTTGCGGTTGTGGATCGGCGCGAGATCCTCGGGCACGATGTTGACCGTGTCGTCGGTGCTGATTTCGGGGGGCGTGAAGCGCGAGTAGAAATCGGATGCGTCATGGCTTTCACGACGGCCCACCCCGAAGGCGGTGGTGGCGGTGGTCTTGCGGCGGTCGGTCACAGGGTCTCCGGGGTTGACTAGCGATCCTAGGCCGGGCTTGTGCTCGGCCCGTGCAACTGTCCGTACTCTGCCGAGGGGCTGTGACAGTCCGCTGCGGATGGCGAACGCGACCACCGGCCCAGGCCTTGCTCGTCCGCAGGAGAAAACGGGCTGTCACACGGTCTCGACAAGGTGAAGGGCACCTCCCAGCCGAGTCGGTTGCCTTCACCCCGAGTGCCGCCGCTGCACTGAACGAAGGACACGCCCGTGCACACCGCCACCCCGACCCTCACCGAGCTCGCCACGATCGCCCACACCCGCCGATGTTCGGTTGTCGCCACCCACCATCGACGAGAGCTCCTCGACGACACTGCGAGCCCGCTTCGGTTCTCGGCGTTCGCTTCGGGCCGGCCGTCGAAGCAGTGGCGGCCCGCATCGGCCACGACGACCACCGATCGGATCGAGTCCGATGTCCAACGTCTCACCGCACTCGATCCCGCACGCCGCATGCTTGGGCTCGCCACTCGGCCGTGCTGACGCCCGGTGTGGGCACTCGCAAACCTCGTCTGGCTTGATCGCGTTCTCGCCGCCACGCTCGATGCGCCGCTCGGCGTGCCACCCCACTGGCTCGAGCTTCGCTGCCTGCATCCCCTCGCCGAAGTTTGGCCACCGTCGAGCCCGGAAGTGCTCACTCATCACACACGGCACCAGCCGGCGACATGGCGGTGCTTCGTGGCGGTTTAATCGAGGGCACGATCAGATGGACATCGATTCGTTCGGCGCTGGCCTCGTGGTTCGATGAGGGGTCGTTCGCTCGTCACTGCTTCGCGTCGCTGCCCGATCTCGATATCGTCGTGGCCGGCCTGCACGACCTGCTCGGGGAGCCGAGGTGGAGGCGAGTGCTCGCCGGACTCGCTAGGCCGTGATCAGCGGCGAGGACCTCGAGCATCGCTTCGCTCGGATGCGTTTGCGAACGCCTGTGAGGATGGCATCCTAGAATCCCCGAAATGGGCCTTACCTCGAGGACGGAACTTCTGTGAGCTTCAAGCCTGGTGACCGAGTGGTGTACCCCCACCACGGAGCGGCCGTGATCGAGAAGAAAGAGAAGCGCAAGGCGTTCGGTGAGGAAACCGAGTATCTCGTGCTCCGAATGGCGCACGGCGAAATGACCCTCGCTGTGCCAGTCGACAAGGCCGACGAGGTCGGCATGCGCTGGCCTATCTCCGAAGAGGACGTCGAAGATCTTTTCGAGGTGCTCGCCAAGCGCGACGTTCGCGAGCCCGCCAACTGGTCTCGTCGCTTCAAGAACCATCAGGAAAAGCTCAAGAGCGGCGACGTCTACCAAGTTGCGGAGGTGGTCCGAAATCTCGCTCTGCGCGATCAGGCCAAGGGGCTGTCTGCCGGTGAGAAGTCGCTCTACACCAAGGCCCGCAACGTGCTCGTTTCGGAACTTGCGTTCGCGCTCGATGTCGACGAAGAAGCCGCCATGGCCAAGGTCGACGGCGCGCTGGTCTAAGGATCAGCCGCCGAGTCCCGCCCGGACTGCGTCGACAAATCCGTCGGCGTGTCGAGTGAGTTGATCGTCAACCTGAACGGGCGTGAGTCCTTTCACGTGCACGCGAACGTTGACGGTGTCGCAATCTGATTCCGCCAGCACATCGAGCAGTGCTTCGGCGGCTGCGATTGGTGTGTCGCCGTGCACCAGCGAATCATCCGTCCAGTTCTTCGCGGCCGCCTCGTTGGCGTAGCTGCGGTAGTGATCCATCTGGGCAGCCATCTCGGCCTCGGGTGGCGGACCGATCCACACCCGCCGGATTAGAACTCGCCCCGTCTCGGCTCCGGCCTCGCGGTGCGCAGCGCCGAGCCGTGCAGAGACCTCAGACGATTGGAGGCTGTCGTAGAGCACGCCGCACCCCAGTCGAGCCGCTCGCCGGCACGCTGGAGCGCTCTGAGCAGCGACAACGATCGGCATCGGGTCGCCCGCAAGGCGCCGGATCGCACGGTCGGTGCCGAGTGGGCCGGGGTCGTGGCCCCGCAGAGCATCAGCGATCTTCGGCAGTGCGGTCTTGAAGCGGTCGACGATTTCGTCGAATGGAACCTCTGCGAGTTCGAAGTCGACCGGCAAGGCACCTGCGGCGAATCCGACCCCGACCCTGCCCGGATAGGCCGCGGCGAGCCACGCGAGATCCTCGGCGATCAAGGCATACGGCTTCAGCGGCAGCAGCATCGGGCAGGGCGCCACCCAGCCGGTGGGCATCGCGTCGAGAAGGAGGCCAGCGAGCTGCACCGGGTTGGGCAGGTACCCGGGGAAGTCTGCGTGATGCTCGCTGACCATGACGCCGTCGTACCCGATCTCGCTGGCCCGTCGCGCCTGGTGACGCAACAACTCGACCTGGTCGGTCGCCGGGAGGTCGTGCGGATAGAGCCGAAGCGAGACCGAACCGGGAGCAAGTGGGGCCATGATCAGCGAACGAGCCCTCCGCCATCGACGATCAGTGACTGACCGTTGACCATGCCGGCGTGGGGCGACGCAAGCCACACGACAGCGCTGGCGACCTCGTCGGGTTCGATCAGGCGTCCGTGGATGTTGGACGAGGCGATGATCTTCGCCACGCCCTCATCGCCGGCGATGAACGACTGCAGCATCGTGGTGTCGGTCGAGCCCGGCAGCACGGCATTGACCCGAATTCCCTGGCGGGCATATTCCTGCGCCGCCGCCTTTGTGAGACCGACGACACCATGCTTCGCCGCCGTGTAGTGCGGGAGCCCGGGTGCTGCGACCACACCGGCACCCGAAGAGGTGTTGACGATCGCTCCCGATCCAGCTGCCGCCATGTGGCGCAGTTCGTGCTTCATGCAGACGAAAACACTGCTGAGGTTCACGCGGATCATGCGATCCCACGACTCGGCATCGAGGTCGTGGAAGGCATGGGGCACGTCGTTGACGCCTGCGTTGTTGAACGCAATGTCGAGTCGGCCGTGCTCGGCGACGAGGTCGTCGACCGCCGCCGCCACCGCCGCGTCGTCGGTGACGTCGAGTTCGACCGACGAACCCAGGCCGGCGAGGGATGCAACGGTGCGGCCGGCACCGTCGATGTCGAGGTCAGCGACCACGACATGGGCTGCGCCCTCGGCGGAGAACTGCTGGGCCGCTGCCCGGCCGATACCGCTTGCGCCGCCGGTTACGAAGACCACGGCTCCCGTCGCGAGATCGGGCATCAGAGGCGCTCGATAATGGTGACGTTGGCCTGGCCCCCGCCCTCGCACATGGTCTGCAGGCCGTAGCGGCCACCGGTGCGCTCGAGTTCGTTGAGCAAGGTGGTCATGAGCTTCGCGCCGGTGGCCCCGAGCGGATGACCAAGGGCGATGGCGCCGCCGTTGACATTGACCTTGTCGTGGGGGATGTCGTGTTCGATCATCCATGCGAGCGGCACGCTGGCGAACGCCTCATTGCACTCGAAGAGGTCGATGTCATCAATCGACATGCCGGTCTTGGCGAGGGCGTGCTCAGTGGCGGGAATCGGGCCAGTGAGCATGAAGATGGGGTCGTCGCCTCGAACACTCATGTGGTGAATCCGGGCTCGTGGCGTGAGGCCGTGTTCCTTGACCGCCTGTTCGCTGGCGATCAGCAGCGATGCCGACGCATCGGAGATCTGGCTTGCGACAGCAGCAGTAATGCGCCCGCCTTTGACGAGCGTCGAGAGTTGCTGCATCTTTTCGATGGAGCCCCCACGGCGGGGCCCCTCATCCATCGTGCAGTCGCCCACGGGGACGATCTCGTTGTCGAAGCGGCCCTCGTCGACGGCCTGGATGGCTCGTTCGTGGCTCGCGAAGGCGAACGCCTCCATCTGGTCACGGCTGATGTCCCACTTCTCCGCAATCATCTCGGCGCCTCGGAACTGGGAGACTTCCTGGGTCCCGTAACGATCGACCCATCCCTCCGAACCGCTGAACGGATCGTCGAAACCGAGATCGGCGGCGAGGGTCATGGCAGAAGAGATCGGGATCTGTGACATCTGCTGCACACCACCGGCGACGACAAGGTCGTGGACGCCGGCCATGACACCCATGGCGGCAAACGACACCGCCTGCTGCCCGGACCCACACTGGCGGTCGATGGTTGTGCCGGGGACGTGCTGCGGCAGGCCTGCCGCCAACCAACAGGTCCGAGCGATGTCGCCGGCCTGACCGCCGACCGAGTCAACGTTGCCGAAGATGACGTCTTCGACGGCGTCGGGGTCGACACCCGTACGTTCGAGCAGGGCAGTGATGCTGGCGGCACCGAGGTCAGCAGGGTGGATGAGAGCGAGTCCGCCACCTCGCTTTCCGGTGGGGGTGCGGACAGCGTCGACGATGAAGGCCTCGGTCATGGCGACAGTGTGGCCCATCAGCAACGGTCGGCCCAAGATCCGGTCCGAAGCCGCCGCTTCGCCGAGCCCGGCTCGTGTGATCGTGCGTTGGTTGACCGAATCGGCCTGACCGAGACCGTGACGGTAGAGTCCGCCGACATGGCTGACGCTACAGAGTCCCCGGACATCTTCCGTGCCCGCGTGCGGAGCTGGTACGACGAACACGCCACACCACGTACCGAGACCGATCCGTGGGCGGTCAACGTCCACACCGACCACGATACCGAGCGTCATCACTTCGAGCTGAACCGCCGCTGGCAGGGAGAACTCGCCGCAGCCGGGCTCATGGGGATCGCCTATCCGGCTGCGTACGGTGGCGGCGGGGGTGCCGGCTGGATGACGCGAATTGAGCGCGAGATCAGCCGTGACTACGAGGAGAACACCGGCTTTCCCGGTGCCACCACCGCAATGCTGGCGCCGGCGCTACTCCGCCACGCCTGCGAGGAACAAAAGCTCGAGTACCTACCGAAGCTGCTCTCGGCCGAGCTGACGTTCTGCCAGCTCTTCAGCGAGCCAGGTTCCGGCTCCGACCTCGCCTCACTGGGCACTCGCGCCATTCGTGACGGCGACGAGTTCATCGTGACCGGTCAAAAGGTGTGGAACAGCGCCGCCCAGTTGTGCGACTGGGGATTCCTGCTCGTTCGCACCGACCCCGACGCGCCGAAGCACCGCGGCATCACGTTCGTGCTGGTCGACATGTCGACGCACGGCATCGACGTCCGACCTCTGGTGCAGATCAACGGCTCCGCTCACTTTAACGAGGTGTTCCTCGACGAGGTCCGTATCCCCGTGGCAAACGTGATCGGCGAGATCAACGAAGGCTGGAGCATCGCTCGTACCGTGCTGGCCAACGAGGCCGCCTTCATCGGCGGCAGCGCCAAGACACTTTCCAGCACAAACCTGCGGACGCTCGCCGCAGTGGCAGGGCTCACCAACGACGCCAACGTGCGCCAAGAACTCGCCGACCTCATCACTCGGGAGCGTGTGGTCGCCTGGATGGGAGAGCAGATCCAGCAAGCCGTTCGTCGTGGCGAGATGCCGCCCATGGACCCGGGGCTCATCAAGTTGATGACTGCTGACAACCGAGTCCGCTCCGGGAACATGGCGATGCAGATCACGGGAGCGGGCGGCATTGCGGGCGACAGCCCGAAGACGACCTGGAGCCAGGTCGAGCTGATGATGCGTTTCGCTGTCTCCATCGGCGGTGGCACGAACGAGGTGCTTCGCAACAACGTCGGCGAGCGGGCGCTCGGCCTGCCCCGCGAACCGGGTTACGACAAGAACCAGCCCTGGAGGGACATTCCGCGCTGAGACCGAGTGTCGGTCAGCCGCAGCACGCCCCGCCGTCACCGAGGGCGACCTCGGCCATGGTCTTCCCGCTCTTGAACTCAGCAATCTCGTCGGTTCCGAAGTCCGTCTCGTCGGAGGTCTTCACTTACCACTCCCAACAAACGCCGTCGGGACCGACCACCCAAGTCTGGGTCTTCCCGGCGTAGCAAACACACGTTGTCGTTGACGCCGGTGGTGTCGCGGCCGGATGCATCCATGCGGGCTTCGGCAGCATCGACCTGCTGCGATGTCTCGGTCTCGACACCAAGGTGGTTGAGGCCACCTGCGTTGTCAGGGTTCTCGAACAGCACGAGTTTCAGCGGTGGATTCTCAATGGCGAAGTTCGCGCAGCCCGGCTTGCGCTTGGCGGGTTCGGCACCGAAGAGCTTCGGGTAGAGGTCGACGACTTCGTCAATGTCGCTGACGTCGAGGGCGAGTTGCAGGCGCTTGGGCGAGCGTGCCTTTTGTTTCGATATCTATCAATTTGTTTGCTCAGAGTTTCTTCCTGCCTCCACGAACCGGCGATGATTGGCCTCATGCGCACCCGCTACTCCGAAGACGAGGTCGCCGTTCGCGACGCCTTCTTCGATTTCTTCGCCAATGAGTGCCCCACCACCACGGTGCGGGCCGCCGCCAAGGGCACAGGCTTTGATCCGGCCCTCTGGTCTTCCCTCGCCGCAATGGGCGCCCCCGGCATGGCCCTGCCGGAATCACTCGGCGGCGCCGGTGCGGCACTCACGGACCTCGCTGTCGTCGCCGACGTCGCCGGAGCGCACCTCGCCCCGGTTCCGCTGATTGAGCACGCCGTGACCACACGCGCCCTTGCTCGGGCCGGCGGCCATGACGGCCTCGTCGCCGAACTCGGCGAGGGGTCGACTCTCGCCACTCTCGCTCTTCGTCCGCCGACCGGCGACACCGCCCGCCTCGTTCCGGCTGGCGCAGTTGCCGACGTGATCCTGCATCACCGCAACGGCGTCACGTCGATCAATAGGGGCAACGCCCCCGGCATCAAGCTGCCGAACACGGCCGACCTGCCTCTCGCCC
The DNA here is from genome assembly GCA_002729125.1 of Acidimicrobiaceae bacterium. Classification (GTDB taxonomy): domain Bacteria; phylum Actinomycetota; class Acidimicrobiia; order Acidimicrobiales; family Aldehydirespiratoraceae; genus UBA11606. The sequence goes on from PBTQ01000068.1 coordinate 14,223, forward strand.
ACCGCGTCATCAGCGACGCAACCGCGATTGATCTCGACTCCGACGGGTGGAACCGCACCGTCGACGAATGGCGAGCCCTCATGGCGGTGGCCTACGTCGGCCTCGCCAAGCGGGCGATCGAGATCGGCGTCGCCTACACCAAGGAGCGCATCCAGTTCGGGGTGCTGATCGGCACATTCCAGGCCCTCCAACACGGCTTTGCCGATGCAGCCACGTCGGTCGAAGGTGCGCATCTCCTCGCCCAGCGTGCGATCTGGGCCCTCGAAACCGACCAACCCGGCGCCTCCCGCCTCGCCGGCATGGCACTGCTGTACGCCGCCGAATCGGCCCGCTTCGCCGCCGATCGTTCCGTGCAGTACCACGGCGGGTACGGCTTCTCCGAGGAGTACGACATCCAGCTCTACCACCGTCACGCCACTGCGTGGATCCTCCAACTCGGCGATCCGGCGGCCGAGTACGCCCGCCTCGCCGACGCCGAATTCGGACCCGTGAAGGGAGCTGCCTGATGGACTTCAGTTTCCCACCCGAGGTTGAAGCCTTCCGCACCGAGGTGAAGGCGTTCCTCGCCGACAACTTCGACGAATCGATGCTCGATGTCACCCACGACGGCACCATGCACGTTCCCGAGCTGCATGCTGCACTGGCGGCCGAGGGCTGGCTCGCCGGCCCCGTCCCGAAAGAGCTCGGTGGTGGTGGTCGCACTGCGCTCGAGTCGATCGTGCTCAACGAGGAAATGCAGCTCGCCCGGGCGCCGATCGACGCGATGGGCGTCACGGTCATCACCGCAGCGATCCTGATGGAGCACGGCAGCGACCATCTCAAGGAGACGGTCGTGCCTGCTCTGCTCAACGGAGAGGCGCTCACCTCGTTCGGTTACACCGAACCAGAGTCCGGCTCCGACGTCGCAGCGGCCGCGACCAAAGCGGTCAGGGACGGCGACGAGTGGGTGATCAACGGAGCGAAGATGTGGACCACGATGGCTCACATCGCCGATTACGTGATCCTGTTGACCCGCACCGATCCCAACGTCCCGAAGCACAAGGGCCTCACCTTCTTTCTCGTGCCGTTCGACACCCCAGGCATCGAGATTCAGCCCGTACCGACGATGGCGACCGAGCGATCGAACGCGACCTTCTACGACGACGTCCGCTTGTCGGACGACTGGCGGGTTGGTGAGGTCAACGGCGGCTGGGCCGTGATGAAGACCGCGCTCAAGTACGAGCGTGGCGTCGCAGGCGGTCAATTCATGTCACCGCCGGTGATCGACGCAGGCATCGACTGGGCGACCAACCAGGAGCGTGCCGACGGCACCCGGCCCATCGATGACCCGGCCGTGCGAGAGCGCCTGATCCGAGCGCAGATCGACGTTGAGGTGTGCCGCGGCTTCGCCTACCACTGCGCCGACCTTGCCAACGAGGGCGCGATGTTTGGTGTCGAGGGATCGATGACCAAGCTGTTCGCGAGCGAGACGTTTAAGCGCCACTGCCGCGAGATACACGACATGATGGGCGCCGAAGGCCTGTTGACGCTCGAGTCGCCCGAGGCCCACCATGGCGGACTGATCGAGGAGGCGCTGCGACACTCCCCTGTCACCGCCATCTACGGCGGAACTAGCGAGATCAACCGCAACATGGTTGCCGAAGGTTTCCTCGGCCTGCCTCGGGCTCGCTGATCGACCGACAAGTTCACGCGGAGCGATCTACGAACCGTTCGGTTCAGTTCCAGCGAGGACGCAGGGCCGTGTGTTCGATGTTGGGCAGCACGTGCTCGGCCACGAGATCGCATTCGGCGATGTGGGTGTAGCCCGACAGGATGAACGCCTCAACGCCGACCTCTTGGTACGCCTTCAACTTGGCGACGACCTGATCGGGGTCGCCGACGATCGCTGCGCCAGCGCCGGAACGGGCCCGGCCGACGCCGGTCCAGAGATTGGCCTCGGCGTAGCCGTCGTCGTTAGCCCCGTCGCGAAGTTCGTTCTGACGTGACACGCCTGCCGACTGGGTGTCGAGCGACTTGTTCCTGATCTGCTCACCGGTGTCGACGTCGAGCTTCGACAGGAGTCGGTCGGCGGCGGCTCGCGCTTCAGCTTCGGTCTCGCGGACGATCATGTGGGCGCGCAGGCCATAGGTCAGTTCGCGCCCGAACGCATCGGCGCGGCGGCGCATGTCGGCGACGGTTTCACCCACCGAGGCGACCGTGTCGGGCCAAGTAAGAAACACGTTGGCGGCCTCTGCGGCGCACTGCTTGGCGGCCTCGGAGAAGCCGCCGAAATACATCGGCGGGCATCCCGGGTTGACGGTGGCGATTCGAGGCGGTTCGAGGTCGAACTGGGCGAACTCGCCATCGATCTCGAGACGCTCACCGTTGAGCAGTGATCGCAGGCCGTGCATGAACTCGACCGTTCGGCGATAGCGAGGCTCGGAGCCGAGCGACTGTCCCGGCATGTCAGAGCTGATGATGTTGATCGTCAGACGCCCCTCGGCCATCTGGTCGATGGTGGCGAGCTGGCGAGCCAGCTGCGGGAGCCACATCTCGCCGATCCGCACGGCGAGCAGCAGGTTGATCTGCTCGGTGTGAGTGGCGATCGCCGAGGCAAACGCGGTCGAGTCGATACCGAGCTGGTAGCCCGATGGCAGGAGAATGTTGTCGAAGCCGTTGCGGTCGGCGGTCTGGGCGATGGCGCGGCAATGGTTCCATGAGCTCTGCAGCTCGCGGTTCGGGACGCCAAGGAACTCGTAGTCATCGTCGCACAGGGAACCGAACCAGCTGATTTCCACGGGGGCACTCACGGGAGCGGCACGCCTTCGCTGTCCTGGACGATGCGGTAGACGTCGTTGCGGTCGAGCGTGACACCGAGTGCGGCGACTGCGGAACGAAGCCGGTCGGGGTTTTGTGTACCGAGCAGGGCGACCGGTGCCGACGGGTGAGCGAGCACGAAGGCGTAACAGATCGCCGCTCGGCCAACGCCCTCGCGTTCGGCGAGTTCGTCGAGCGTGACGATCAGCGCAGCGGGAACGTTCTCGCCCGACATGAGACGACCGCCGCCGAGCGGACTCCAGGCGAGCGGCACGATGCCGTCGCGCATGCAGAGATCGAGGGTGCCGTCGCGCAGCGGGCCGAGGAAGGCCGGCGAGTATTCGGGTTGGCTTGTTGCGAGCGGCAGGTCGCCGAGATGGGCGATCAGTGCGTTGTGCTGAGCCGGCGTGTGGTTGGATACGCCGACCGCCCGGATCTTGCCCTCGCCGACCAGCGACGAAAGCGTCCCTGCGACCTGAGCGGGATGGGCGAACATGTCGGGTCGGTGGATCTGGTATACGTCGATCACGTCGACACCGAGCCGCCCAAGACTGGCCTCGACCGCCGAGCGGAGGTAGGCGTCGCTCGAGTCGTACGGGATCGGCGGCATGATGCCGCCCTTGGTGGCGAGCACCATGCGGTCGCGCAAGCCGGGCGCCTGAGCGAGCACCTTACCGAGCAGTTCTTCGTTGCCCCCGAAGCCGGAGCCGTCGTAGTCGAGGCCGTACACGTCGGCCGTGTCGATCAGATTCATGCCAACGTCGAGCGCGGTCTCGACAAGTTCGTGGGCGGCACCGAGATCATCGGTGGTGAACCGCCACGTCCCGAAACCGAGGGGACCGATCGGGTCGAGGCCGGCGGGCAGAGAACGTGGCCTGATCTGGACCAGAGAGTGGGTCATGGGCGTAGGCTAGCCTGCGGTTGTAAACGCTTACATTCCAAGGGACCCATCATTTCGGGGGCACTGTGACCACGCTCAGATACGGCATCATCGGCAGCGGCATGATGGGTGTGGAGCACATCGAGAATCTCTCGCACACCGAGGGTGTCGAAGTTACGGCGATCGCCGACCCCGACCCCGGAAGCCGAGAGTTCGCCGGTGCGCGCGTCCCTGATGCGCTGCACTACACGAACCACGAAGCGCTGATTGCCGACAACGTCTGCGACGCCGTGGTCGTCGCCTCACCGAATTTCACCCACGTCGATGTGCTGCGTGACCTCCTGGCGACCGATCTCCATGTGCTGGTCGAGAAGCCGCTCTGCACCACCGTCGACGACTGTTACACGATCCTCGAGCTCGCCAAGGACCGGAACGCGATCACCTGGGTCGGCCTTGAGTACCGGTACATGCCACCGATCGCCCGCCTGATCGACGAGGTCGAGGGGGGTGCTGTGGGCGTCCCGAAGATGATCTCGATCCGCGAGCACCGCTTCCCCTTCCTCGAAAAGGTCGGAGACTGGAATCGCTTCTCGGAGAACACGGGTGGAACGCTCGTCGAGAAGTGCTGCCACTTCTTCGATCTCATGGTGCAGATCATGCCGGGCCGCCCGGTGCGCGTGATGGCCTCCGGTGCGCAAGACGTCAACCACCTCGACGAGGTCTACGACGGACGAGTCCCCGACATTCTCGACAATGCCTTCGTCATCGTCGACTTCGACGACGGCGCTCGCGGCCTCCTCGATCTCTGCATGTTCGCCGAAGCGACCCACAACCAAGAGGAACTCAGCGTGGTCGGCCCGCTGGGCAAGGTCGAGGCACTCATTCCCGAGGACGTCGTGCGTATCGGCCGCCGAGGCGAACACTGGATCGGTGGCGTCAACGTCCACCAAGTCGCGAATGACGAGATCCCCTATGAGGGCCACCACTCGGGTTCGAGCTGGGTCGAGCACCAGAAGTTCCGCGACGCCGTGCTCGGCGTCACTCCCGCCGAGGTCAGCCTCTTCGACGGTCTGCTCTCGGTAGCGATCGGCGCGGCTGCGCACCGCTCGATTGACGAGGGGCGCCCGGTCAAGCTGAGCGAGTTCCTTCGCTGAACCCGAACCGCCCCGTGATCAACGGGGCGGCGCCGTGGTGCGCCGCACCACCAGCTCGACATCGACTTCGTGGGTGTGAAGGTTGCACGCGTCGTTGCGGAGATCCTCGACAATCCAGCAAGCAGCATGGGCGCCACTCGCTGTCGGGTCCTGCCGGATGGTGGTGAGCGCGACCGTCTGGGCGAGTGGATGATCATCGAAACCGACCACCGACATGTCCTCTGGAATCCGAAGGCCTTGCTCAACGGCCACTCCCCTGGCTCCCATCGCCATCTCGTCGGAGATCGCAAACACTGCGGTGGGCGGCTTGGACAACGCCAACAGGCGGGCCATGGCGTCCTGCCCTCCCTCGATCGAGAAGTTGCCGGCATGGAGCAGGTCGGGATCGACGACGATCCCCGCTCGGGTAAG
>PBTQ01000013.1 GCA_002729125.1 Acidimicrobiaceae bacterium
GAGTTCCGGGCGACATGCTCCTTGACGTAGGGCAGGTAGTAACGCTGCTCTGGGATCGTGCGGAACCGCGCAATCGGGATTTCCGGATCGTCGTAGGTCTTCGCCTTCTTGAACTCGTCGGTGCGCCGCGCTCGGGCAACCTCGGGATCCTCGGCTTGCACGGGTGAGTCGATGATCACGGCTCCGCCGATGTGGTCGGTTTGCCAGGCGGCGGTGGCGATGGTGACGAACCCGCCCATCGAGTGGCCGATGACCACCGGCGGTGACGTGAAGCCGGCGTCGTCGATGACGGCCGCTACTTCCTCGGTCCAGGCTCGCAGCGTGTAGTCCTCGCGTCGGTCGCTGTCACCGTGCCCGCTCAAATCGAGAGCCACGACGCGGTATTCGGGCAGGAAGCTCGGACCGATGTGGTCCCACCAGTGGGCGTGGGCGGCACCGCCGTGGACGAGCACGATGCCGGGGAGGTCGCGTTCGCCCCATGCGAGGTAATGGATCGAGGTGCCGCCGACGTCGAGTCGATGCGAATCGGGGGTCGCTCCGATTGCTCGGGTGAACCAGCCGGGCGTGTCACTCATGGGGTCACCGTGCCTGGGGCGTGAAGAAATCCACACCTTCGTCCGATGCCGACTTCGTATCGATGTCGATCGGTGATGTGTCGGGCGTGTTCACCGGCGACTCCTCGGGCCGATCTCGCGAACCGAGGTTGATGGGGTTACATCGCCAAGGATCCGGCCACACATGGCAAGCGCGAAGGTGGCGATGCCGGCGGACACGGCAAACGCGGTCGATCGGTCGAAGGTGTCGGAAATCAAACCGATCACCGGGCCACCGAGGCCGAAGGCGAGGTCGAAGAACATAGACAGGGTGCTGATGGCATGACTTCGCTCAGCGTCGGGAGCATCGTCGACGACGAGCGCGAACAGCGCAGGGAAGAGGAACGACTGCGCAACGGCGAGGATCGCAGCGCCCACGTAAACGCCCACGGGCTCGGTCCACACGGCGAGCACGGCAAGGCCGACGGCTCCGCACGACAACGAAATACGGCTCGTCCGGATTGGCCCGAGCTGGTCGGGCAGTTTCGCCGCGAAGATCCGGAGGAAGATGATGACCAGTGCGAAGACGGTGAAGACCGTCCCGGTGTTGGCGATGCCGACCTCCTCGGCATGGAGGGCGGCGAAGGCCAGAAAGCCGGTGTAGCCCAGCAAGCCGAGGAACAGCACGGCGCCGGGGCGGAGGGCCGCACGGTGGAGCAGAACCCGACGTTCTGGTTTGGGTGGTGGTTCGGCCGGTGCTCCCGGCGCCACGATGCCAGTGCTTGCTGCGAGCACAGCGAGTCCGCCTGCGAGCACCCATGCCGTGTCGTTGCCGAAGGTCTCGGAGATCCACTCGCCGAGTGGTGGCCCGAGGAACAACGAGCTGTAGATCGCAAGCGAGAAATAGCTTGCTGCCTCGCCCCGGCGCTCGTCGGTGGCGAGATCCTGGGCAGCGCTGGCGGCGCCGACAAACACCGCTGCCTCGCCGAGCCCTGCGAGCGCCCGGAAGGCGATCACCATGCCGAGGCTGGTCGCCGTCGCTGTGGCGATCGTGGCGAGGCCGGCGACGATCGCGCCGCTGACGATGAGTCGCTGGCGGCCGTGCCGGTCTCCCAGTGGTCCGATGATCGGGCGGATGCACGCAGCGGCCAGCCCGAACGAACTGACGGCGATGCCGACCTGGGCGTCGGTGCCGCCGAGTTCGCCTTCGACGAAGAGTGGCAGAACCGACAACGTCATGTTGAGGCCGAGGAAGTAGAGGGTCACTCCGGACACCAACGCCACGAAGCGAGGCGTCAGCAGGGTGGGGCGAACGGTAGGTGAGGTCACCAGGGAGCGTCTGTCTCTTCGGGGGTGAGGGTCCACGGAGTGAGCGCGATCTGATCGGCTGCGAAACGGTCCAGCAAATCGGTCGGTGTCGTCTCCTCGTCGGGGACCTCGAACCCGAGCGAGCGGGCGAGCACGGCGACCACGCAATCCGGGGTGTCGCCGACGGCGAGCCGATCATCGAGGGTGACCGCTCCGTGGCGTTTGGCCAGCCGATCTCCATCGGTGGCGAGAACCAGAGGAATGTGGGTCCATGTCGGCCGAGGGATGCCGAGCACGTCGGCGAGGTGGGCGTGACGAGGAGTCGACGACAAGAGGTCGTCGGCCCGCACGACCTGTTCGACACCCTGTGCGTCGTCATCGACGACGACGACAAGGTTGTAGGCGGGTGTGCCGTCGCCGCGCCGAAGCACGACATCGTCGACAACCTCAGTGTGCTCGCCGTGCAGACGATCGACGATGGTCACCGATGGCTGTTCGGTTCGCAGGCGGACGGCCGGCGGCTTGCCCGACGCCTCCCGCGCGGCGATCTGCGCAGCCGTGAGATTGCGACACGTGCCGGGGTAGTGCCCGGGCGGCAGGTGGGGCGCCGACACCGCCTCACGGATCTCTCGGCGCGAGCACCAGCACCGGTAGGTCAGCCCGGCGGCGCTCAGATCTGTGAGCGCGTCCTCGTAGCGATCCATCCGCTCGGACTGCCGAACCGGTTCGCCGTCCCAATCAAGGCCGAGGCGCTCGAGGTCTCGACGCTGCCCATCCTCGTGCTCGCGTCGAGCGGTCGCCGTATCGAGATCCTCGAACCGCAGCAGGAACTCGCCCCCGGCGCTGCGGGCGAATAACCAGGCGGCAAGCGCTGTCCGCAGGTTCCCGATATGGAGGATGCCCGTGGGACTCGGGGCGAAACGACCTCGACTCACCCGCCGAGTGTCGCGCAGACCTCAGCCGACCGGGCGCACCGGCCCAGGTCGTTGCGTCTCGCCACGCCGTTTCACTCGACGATCGCTGGATGTCGGTCGAACATCGTGCCGGCTGACGCCTTCACACGGCCGCCATGGCAATGGAGACGTGCACGGCACCTCTGATCGGCATGACGGCCTCCAGATGGTCCACCATCGCGATGTCCAGGGCGGGAATGCCCGGGCTGCGGTCTTCGGCGTGAGCGACGGGCTGGTCTCCAACGTCGCCTTGATGCTCGGTATCGCCGGCGCCTCGACCGATGGTTCGCTCGTGCGTCTGGCGGGTGTGTCGGGTCTGTTGGCCGGAGCGATCTCGATGGCCGCCGGCGAATGGGTGAGCGTCCGGGCGCAGAACGAACTCATCGAACGGGAACTTGAGATGGAGCGCCGTTCGTTGGCCGAAAACTCTGAGGCCGAGACCCGTGAGCTGGCAGCGATCTTCCGAGATTGCGGCCTCGACCCCGAGTAGGCAGCGCAGGTTGCCGAAGGCGTCATGTCCGACCCCGACGTCGCCCTTGACGTGCGCGCACGCGAAGAACTCGGCGTCGATCCCGATGGGGGAGCCGACTCCTTCCAAGTGGCGCTGGCGTCGTTCGTGGTATTCGCGATCGGCGCGTTGGTGCCGCTGCTCCCGTGGTTCGTCGCCGAGGGAACCACCGCCACCTCGTGGTCGGTTGCCCTGGGTGCAACCGCTGCTGCACTCGTCGGTTGGCTCGTCGGCACCTTCACCGAACGCTCCCGAGTCCGCACCGCCATCCGGCGAGTCCTCGTCGCCGTGCTCACCTGCGGTGCGACGTACACGATCGGCAGCGTGCTGGGCGTTTCGGTTTCCTAGCTCTGGGCCCATACCACCGGCCACCTACACTCGGCGCCACACACTAACGGGTGATGGGGGAGCGCATGGCCGGACCACTCAGCGACGTTCGCATTCTCGAATTGGCGGGCCTTGGTGCCCTCCCGTACGGCAGCCTGCGGCTCGCCGACATGGGCGCCGACGTGATCCGAATCGATCGGGTCGCCGAGGTGCCGGCCCCTGACGACCGAACGGCGAAGCCGTACTCCTCGTGGGATCGCGGCCGCCGTTCCATTGCGGTCGACCTGAAGTCACCGGCCGGCGTCGAGACGGTGCTGCGCTTGGTCGACGAGGCCGACGTCTTCCTCGAGGCATTCAGGCCGGGGGTCACCGAGCGCCTTGGTCTCGGACCGGAGGAGGTGCTCGGCCGCAAACCCGACATCGTTTATGGCCGGCTGACGGGGTGGGGGCAGACCGGTCGGCTCGCGCCGACCGCAGGTCATTCGTTAAACTACGAAGCCATCACCGGTGTGATCGATGCGATCGGCCCCAAGGGCGGCGCCCCTGTTCCGCTGCTCCAGATTCTCGGAGATTTCGCCGGCGGTGGTCTGACACTCGCCTACGGCGTGATGTGTGCCCTATGGGAAGCGAAGCGTTCAGGGGAGGGCCAGGTTGTCGATGTCGCCATGACCGACGGTGTCGCATCGATCGCCTCGACCTTCTTCGGTATGGCCGCCAGCGGTTTCCATCGCCCTGAGCGCGGCACCAACCTCTTCGATGGTGGTGCCCCCTTCTACGCGGTCTACGAGTGCGCCGACGGCAAGTACCTGTCGGTCGCCCCGATCGAGGGGCATTTCTACGCTCGTTTCCTCGAACATCTGGGCCTCGCCGACGCCGACCTACCTGTGCAGTACGACCGGGAGCGATGGCCTGAACTCCGCGAACGGATCGCATCCGTGCTCGCGACCCGCACTCGCGACGAGTGGGCCACCGTCTTCGAGACCACCGACTGCTGTGTGGCACCGGTGCTGACCTTCGACGAGGCCCGCGTGTACGGCCACCATCTCGACCGCGGTACCTTCGTCGACGAAACTGAACTCGCTGTCATCCCCCGGCTCTCGCAAACGCCCGGCGAACTCACGGGCCGGTCGCCGTCGTGGGCCGGAGCCGACACCGACGAGGTTTTGCTCGCAGCCGGATGGAGCGCGGACGAGGTCGCCTCGTTACGCGCCGACGGTGTGATCGACGGTTAAGAGCGCCGTTTCGCCCGGCTGGTCGGGGTCGCCGTGAGCGGATCCTCAGGCCAGTGGTGCTTCGGATAGCGGCCTCGCAACTCCCGACGGACCTCCGCATATCCCTCCGCCCAGAACGACACGAGATCCTGGGTCATCTGGACGGGTCGGTGGGCGGGCGACAGGAGGTGAAGGGTCAGGGGCACCCGACCGCCGAGTACCGCCGGCGACTCGGTGAGTCCGAAGAGTTCTTGGAGTCGGACGGCGAGCACCGGTCCGTCCTCGAACGAGTAATCGATCGGGATGCGACTGCCCGACGGAACCTCCCAGTGGGTCGGCGCGATCCGATCAAGTTCTCGCCCTTGGCGCCAGTCGAGCAGGCCGGAGAGCACGTCGCGCGCCGCCATCGACTCGAGGTCCTTTCGACGACTGGTGCGGTCGAGTCGGGGCGGTAGCCACGAGTCGGCCGTGGCGAGCAGGTCGTCGTCCCCAACGGCCGGCCAGGTCTCCGGGTCGTGGGTGTGGACGAATACCAACCGCTCTCGGAAACGGCGATCCGAGTCGCCCCATCGCAGCAGCCCGAGCCCCTCGTGTCGAAGGCCCGCGACCAGACCTGCCGCCAGCGCGGCCTCATCGGGCGAGGTCTCGGGGCGACGCTGCAGGATCAAGGAACCAAGGCGACGTTGTCGCTCGAACGCGACATCGCGGACCCTGCGGTCCCAGCCGCCCTCGTCTCGCTCGACGATGCGGTCGGCGTGGGCGGCCTCGAGGTCGTCGAGTTGTAACGGAGCCGCCGTGAGGATCCGCGCGTCGGCACCGATCCCCTCGGTTTCGGCGACCGCCAGCCACTGATGGCGAGCGATCCCGTCGTCGGGGTCGATGGCCACACCTGTCCCCGACGCAAGCAGGAATGACCCGCCGTCGTCACGACGGCGGGCGATGCGGTCGGGAAAGGCGACCGACGTGAGCAGGCCGGTGAGGTTGAGATCGGCTGCAGCGGCGTCGGAAGCGCCAAGGCGGCGCTCCCACCGGCGGGCGGTGTCACGGGCGAGCCGCAATGCCTGCGGATCCGCGTCGTCGCGGCGAGTGCCGAGCAGAGCATCGAGTCGGAGTCGGAGATCGACCGGTCGGCGCCGCCCTCGGAGCAGGTCGCGATCGGCGAGCGCGGCGGCGAGAAGACACGCAGTTGCGACGGCCCCCGGGTACGCCGCTTCGAGTTCGACGCTGCGGGTCAGCAGGTGAGCGAGACGAGGGTCGGCCCCGAGGCGATGGGCGTGGCGTCCATGGTCGGTCAGACGATGTTCGGCGTCGAGGAGTTCGAGGTCGGCGAGGAGGGCCCGCGCCTGACCGAGCGCCGGGGCCGGGGGTGCATCGAGCCAGGGCAGCTCGTGGATGTCGGTCGCGCCCCAAGCGGCGACGTTGAGCGCCAGCGAGCTGAGGTCGGCGGTGGTGATCTCCGGGGGTTCGTCGGCCGGACGGTGGGCATCGTCAGCGGCGTGCCACAGGCGGATGCAGGTGCCGGGCTGCTGCCGACCGGCTCGCCCGGCTCGTTGGTCGGCCGCTGCTCGGCTGGCGGTGACGGTGCGCAGCACGCCCATGCCGCGACCGTGATTGATCTCGGGTCGTCGGCGTTGGCCGGTGTCGATCACCGTGGCCACACCGTCGATCGTCACACTGGTTTCGGCGAGCGGGGTCGCCAGCACGATCTTGCGTCGGCCGCGTGGGTCGCGTCGCAGCGCCGCGTCCTGGTCATCGCCGTGCAACGAGCCGTGGAGTGGGATCACGACGAGCTCATCATCGAGACGACTGCCAAGGGCTCGACGCACGGACCGTTCGACACGAGTAATGGCACCGACCCCTGGGAGGAAGACGAGCAGATCACCGGCGTGCGCATCCGAGCCGATTGTGCCGACAACGGCGGCTGCCGCTGCGTCGGTGAGATCCTCGCCTGGCTCGGGCGGGCGATGGCTGATCGTGACTGGGTGACGTTCGGCCTCGACCTTCACGACGGCGTCGGTGCGGAGTCGGGCCCCCAGCGTTTCGGCGTTGAGCGTGGCCGACATGACCACGATCCGCAGGTCCGGGCGCAGCGCGCCTGCGGTCTCGCGGAGGAAGGCCAGGGCGGTGTCGGTGTGAATCGACCGTTCGTGGAACTCGTCGAAGAGCACAACAGCGTAGCCCTCGAGTGCCGGATCGTTGAGCAGCATGCGTGTGAGCACGCCCTCGGTGACGACCTCGACACGGGTGATTGCGGACACCCGTGTGTCGTTTCGGGTGCGCAGGCCGATGGTGTCGCCCACCTGCTCGCCGCGTTCTTCGGCCATCCGAGTGGCGGCCGCCCGGGCAGCGACCCGACGGGGCTCCAGTATGAGCACCTTGCGTTCACCTACCCATGGCTGCTCGATGAGCGACGGTGGGACGCGCGTGGTCTTGCCGGTGCCGGGCGGCGCCTGCAGGATGACGAGACACTGGTGGTCGAGCGCGGCGTGGAGCTCGGCGAGCGCGCCGTCGACGGGGAGCGGCACGTGGGCGGGTGCGCTCAGCTGTCGGCCCCGAGTTCAGCGATCACTGTGGCGACAGCGTCGGCGACCGATTCGGGATGGCTGCGCATCACGAAGTGGCGGGCGTCCTCGACCGTGGCGCGGTGGGCGTGCGGGAGCTTGCGCTCGAGGTAGTCGTTGGCACCGAGAAAAGCCCGGTCGCCGTCACCGATCACGAGGGCGACCGGCAGGGTGAGATCGGCAAGGCGTTCCATCACGAGCGAGTCGTGGTGGAACGCAATCGTGGCTGCGGCCTCGCTCACCGTGTACTCCGGGGCGTTGGCTCGCACCCGGTCGTTCCAGGAGTTCATGGCATCGGGGTCGCGAAAGCCGGGTCCGGTCGACACCAGAACCAGTGCATCCGCCGTTCCTTCGGCGCGAGTCAGCGCGTGGGCCAGTCCGAGGTAACCACCGAGGCTGTGGCCGACCCACACGATGGGTGCGCCAGGCGACTCGGCCCGGACACCGTCGAGCACTGTGTCGATGTCGGCGAGCACCGGCTCCCGGTGATAGTCGCCCTCGTCGTTGGAGACGGGGGAAGCACCGTGCCCGAGCAGGTCGACCGCCACACATCGGTGCGATGCCGAGACGAGTTCGATCGCTGGATCCCAGACGGAAGCGTCGGAGTCGACACCGTGGATCCAGACGACGACTGCGTTGCTGTCGCCGGCCGGGGGACCACTGACAATCGTGTGGAGTTCGTGGGGCATGAGAGGACCTCGTGGGTGGAGTTCAGGCCCCACGAAAGCGGGGCGGACGTTTTTCTGCAAACGAGCGGACGCCTTCGCGGAAGTCGCCGGACGACGAGCAGGCAGCGGCGGCTTCGGCGGCCTCAGGAGAGAGTTCGGAAAGGGAGATGTCGGCGGCGGTGCCATGGGCGATCACGGCATCGACGACGCGCTTCGAGGCTTGATGGGTGAGCGGCGCTCTGTGCGCAATTGTGTCGACCATGGCGGCGACATGGTTGGTGTGGTCGGCAGCAGGGACAACCTCGTCAACCAGGCCGATCCGTTCGGCCCGTGGGGCGTCGATCGCTTCGGCGGTGAACAGCAGCCGCTTGGCCTGTGAGGGGCCGACGGTGGCGACGAGGCGGCGGGTCGCCTCGGGCGGGTAGGAGAGGCCGAGGTTGGCCGGGGGCACCGAGAAGGTGGCGTCATCGGCGGCGATGCGGAGGTCGGCGTGGAGCGCAATGGCGACGCCGCCACCCCGGCACGAGCCGCGAATCGCCGCGATCACTGGCACCGGGATCGACTCAATGGCCTCCCAGGCGGCGTGTTCGGCCCGGTTGTAACCCTCGGCCTCGCCCCCCATTCGGCGGCTCTCAAACTCGGTGATGTCGCTGCCTGCAGAGAACGCAAGGTCACCGGCGCCGCGAAGGACGACCACGCGCAGATCAGGTTCGGCGAGGGCGACGGCACAGGCATCGGGCATTGCGCTGTACATCGCTGCCGTCATGGCGTTGCGTCGGTCGGGGTTGTCGATCGTGATGGTGGCGACCGATCCGATCCGTTCGTCGTCGAGGAGAACGGGGTCGATCGTGGTGTGGATGCCGGGCACGGGCGCAGTCTTGCAGCCCGGCCGGTGCAGGTGGGCCAGCGCCGGTGTGTTGCTGCCGGCCGCTCCCCGGAGCTCCTGCGCTGGCTGAGACCGGAACCGGTCGCTAGGTTCCGCCACATGCCCACCGTCTTCGACAACCCCGACGCCCTTCTCGCCGCCGTCGGCACCGACCTCGGCGCCAGCGAGTGGATCACGATCGAACAGGACCGCATCGACGGTTTCGCGGACGCCACCGGTGATCACCAGTGGATTCACGTCGATCCGGTGAAGGCCGCCGAAGGTCCGTTCGGCGCTCCGGTCGCCCACGGCTACCTCACCCTGTCGCTGACGAACCAGTTCCTTCCCGAGATCGTGCGGGTCGACAATGTCTCGATGGGCATCAACTACGGCGTCAACAAGGTGCGGTTCCCGCAACCCGTCGTTGTCGGTTCGAAGGTTCGGGGCACCGCCGTGCTGACCGATGCACAAGAGATCATTGGTGGGGTGCAGGCCGTCATCACGATCACGGTCGAGATCGAGGGAGCCGACAAGCCGGCGTGCATCGTCGAGTCGGTCAGCCGCTTCCTGCGATGAGTTCCAGGCTGGCCACGGCGTAGACTACGGTATGGCCAAGCGGAAAAAGAAGAACCGAATCGCCGCCGATGTCTCGCCGTCGCTGCCTCCGGTGCAACCAGGTCTGCTGAGCCCGACCCGTCGCGTCCCTGCCGACATCGCCCGCCCCCCGTATGCGATCACCGGCGACCCCGGCCCGTCGATCTCGTCGCTCACCCGCACCCCCGACGAACTCGCCGCCATGCAGCGTACCGGCGCGGCGGCAGCCGAAATCCTTCTTCGCGCCGGTGAGATGGTCCGACCCGGTGTCACCACCGACAAGATCGACGAGTTTGTTCATCAGGCGTGCATCGCCGCTGGCGGTTATCCGAGCCCGCTCAACTACCGCAGCTATCCGAAGTCGGTGTGCACGTCGGTCAACGAGGTCATCTGTCACGGCATCCCCGACTCGCGGCCCCTCGCCGACGGCGACATCATCAATATCGACGTGACCCTCTACATGCACGGCGTGCACGGCGACACCTCCACCACCTTCCTTGTCGGCGACGTCGACGAACCATCGTTCCGGCTGGTGAAGGAGACCGCCCGGTCGCTCGATCTCGGCATCTCGGCAGTCCACCCTGGCGGTGCGGTCAACGAGATCGGGAAGGCGATCGAGACCCATGCCCGTCAGCATCGGCTTGGTGTCGTGCGTGAGTTCATCGGTCACGGTGTCGGCACCGAGTTTCACTCCAACCTGCAGATCCCGCACTACTACGAACGTCGCCTTACCACCCGCCTCGAACTCGGAACGACCTTCACCATCGAACCGATGCTCACCCTGGGAGCCCCCGAGGCGGCGCTGTGGGACGACGACTGGACCGCAGTCACCATCGACGGCACCCGAACTGCCCAATTCGAACACACGCTCGTGGTCGGTGACAGCGGTGCCGAGCGACTCACCGTCACCCCGGCGGGCGAGTGCGCCCACGATCTCATCGCCTCGATGGTGGGTTGAACGGTCAACGAGATCGCCGAGCGACGGTTGGACATGCGGGACATCACCGCACAGAGCTGATGCTGCCACGGTGGCCGGCGTCGGGAAAACGAAGCCGCAGCGGACTCAGCGCAGCACGGAGCCGCCCTCGCGGGGCATCTCGATCCAGGTGCGCCCGGGCAGGATCTCGATGACGTTGCCTTGAGCGTCGACGTACTCAATCGGTTGATCGGTCGCGTCGTCGGCCCGTCGCCAGAAGCCTTTGGTCACCTGCCCGTCCGTGAGGATCCAGGCTTCGCCTTGACCCGTGGTGATCGCTTCGGGCGACCGCTCATTGGCGGGAGAGATGCCGTACTCGGTGATCTGGACGACGACGGTCGTCGGCGACGTGCGGATCCCGTCGGTGTCGACCGTGGGGGACCCGTCCTGGGTGCGGTTCCAGCCGGTGCCGTTCCAGTCGTAGGAGACGGTTGTTTGGCCGTAGTCGATGTCGACTCCAGTGGCCGGCGACACCGTGCCCGTGATCGGATCACCTGGATTGCGGAACTGGAAGATGGCAATCGGCAAGCCAGCAGGGAGCGCCTCGGTCTGGGCGACGCTCCAGATGTTTCCTGGGTTCGTGAAGAGGTTGTGCGGCGCTCGTCGCGACGTTCGGAAGTAGAGGTTGCTAACGCGGTTAACTCCGACATCGACCAATGTGGACTCGAGCAGGAGTTGGCGAGTCACGCGGTTACCGCCCGAGTTCGAGAAGAGTGGCGAGTTGAACTGGCCGAGGAGATCGAAGTCGCCCGTGCGCATCGATCGGACCGGACCGACTTGTTCGGGTGTGGTGGAGTGGAAGACCGCCGCCAGCCGCGTGAGACCAGCCTCGACCTCCTCGACATAGACGATGTCGGCCTGGTTGATGCCGGCCTGGGGCCGGGCGGCGGACACGTTGTCGATCTTGATGGCCAACGCTGGTCGGGTTTGGGCATCGAAGGTGGTGAGGCCGGTGAGCAGCGCTGTTTCCTTGAGCGAACGCAGGTGTTCGATGCGTCCGATGGTCTCTTCAAGTTCAAGGGTCAGGTCGGTGCGGCGCTGCCCGAGTTCACCGCGAAGTTGCTCCGCTGTCTGCTGACGTCCGATGACGTCGGCGAGCAGTGCGCGGTCGTCGTCAAGGCGACGGGCAACGTCTCGGATTGATTCCTCGGCGCGCTCAAGGCGGGTTTGGGCGTCGTCGATCGCTGCCGTGTAGAGCACTCGAGCGCGTGTGTTCTCGTCGGAGCCCTGAAGGGCGAGTACCTCGTCGAGGAGGGCATTCTCGCGCGGGTCGCCCTGGGTGAAGCCGACGAGTGCGATTGCCACGCGGGTCGACGCCGGCTCGCGACGTGAATCGACGGCCCGTTCGAGGTCGTCAGCGGTGAGTTCGATCTGGACCTCGGCCGTCACTCGCTCCCGATCAAGCACCTCCAGCTCAGCTTCTGTGAGGGCGAGATCGGTGTCGATTTGACCGAGCTCAATCCCGATCTCATCCCGCCGAACCTCAAGTGTCTCGATCTCGGCCTCGACCTGACCCGAGGCAGGCGTAGCGGCAAGGACACCGGTCAGCACGGCGAGGGTGAGGAGTGTCAGCGAAAGGGAGGTTGTGGTTTGTCGCATTGAGGAAGAGGTCCCGCAGAGGTAACCGTACCGCAGGGCTTGGACTAGCCCGTGGCGCCCGGTATCGGGGCGCGGCCATGATGGCGATGGTGGCCGGTAGCGTCGGGCGGTGGCCATCACCATCACCGACATTGGGTTCCACCGAGACGACCACCAACGTGTTGTCGTTGCGATGCAGCGCCTCGAATGGCGCAGTGATGGCCAGGGCTGGATCAACTTCACGCCGTGCCTCACCGAAGAGGAACTCGCTCGTGTT
Source organism: Acidimicrobiaceae bacterium (assembly GCA_002729125.1). Classification (GTDB taxonomy): domain Bacteria; phylum Actinomycetota; class Acidimicrobiia; order Acidimicrobiales; family Aldehydirespiratoraceae; genus UBA11606. The sequence goes on from PBTQ01000013.1 coordinate 12,360, forward strand.
CCCGAACGCTCCGCGCTTGGCGACTTCTTCGCCGGTCGTGGGCCGGCGGTGGCCATGGCGACCTGGACCCCGGCAGTGCGAGGCGCAAAGCCGCGACCCGCACAGATCGGGGTCGAACACGGCACGGGACCGAAGGCGCTCGATCGTCTGGCCGAGGTCGGTGTCGAGCTGCCGAAGCGATGGGTCAAGCGACAGGATCACGCCAAGCACGGCATCGTCGCCGAGCTCCCCGACGGAGAGGATCCGTCCGTGGTGATCACGTGGCTGATCGTGGCGTCGACGCTGCTCCGAACGGTCGTCGAGCCGGGTGAGGACTGGGTCGCCCTCGTGCACGAACCCGGCGCCTGAGTGCCGCCCGTTGGGGTCAGCGGGTCGAGGTCTGGGGGATCGTGCCGATCAGGCGTCCGAGGGCGTCGGCCTGGCGGCGGGTCAAGGGCTGGCGACCGGGCCCAGTCACCAGCGAGAAGTCGTCACTGGAACGGTTAACGATGCGTTCGTTCATGATCGATGTCCTTTGTCGAACGAAGCGCCGTTGCTCCGCTCACTCACTCCATCGATTCTCAAGTCTGGTCGCTCGCAAGAGGCCAGACTTGGATCCCCACGAGGGGCTCAGGTTGCGCGGATGTGAATCTCGACCTCAAGGTCGATGGTGCGGTCGCCGAAACCATCGGATGCCCGAAGTCGGGTCGTGTTTCCGGCGGCTTCGTCGAGGAGGATGCCGGCGGCACCGACCCATGCATGCACGGTGCCGTCGGCCTCCCACACATTCCAGAGGGTGAGGCGACCGGCCCGGGCAGCGATCTCGACCTCATCCGGGGCCGAGCGGGCCCACAGCGCCATGCGGGTGTTGGCCACATCGCCGACCGCGAGCGGCTGGTCGGCGTCGAGAGCGAGCCCCTGCGGTCGTTCGTCGGATGCGTGGATCCGCCGCACCGTGACAATGCTGTCGACGTTGAGATCGACGGTCACCGCAGCATGGACGGTGTCGCCGTCGTCGTCGACAACGTCGGTGTGTTCATCGATCCAGCGTTCGGCGGCAGTCATGCAGAGTCCGCTTCGGCATCAGCGGTGTCGGGGACGGTCGCAAACGGATCAAGGAGCTCGCCCTTCCATCCGGGCCGAGCAGTGCGAAGGTCGACCACGGCGGTCTCGACCTTGCCGGTCAACGGATTGTGACGTTGCGGCGGTCGGCCAGCCCCCATCCGTCCCTGATTGGCCGGACCCCACATGGGAGCACCGGCGTGGTTCTTCCAGACACGAGCGCGAAGGGTCGCCGCCGTCGGTGGCTTGCCGCTGCGGCTCAGCATCAAGGGGTCGGCGCCGACACTCCAGCGCCCGCGCGGCATCGTCGCCTCTACGACGAAGGGCATATCGGGGTCGAACGTGCCGAGCAGCGGCTCCACCCCGGATTCGCTGAACGTGCCTAGCCGGACCGGTTCACGGAGCGAAGTCGACGGCTTCCGTGGGTCGGGCCGGACAAGATGGTTGTCGGCGTCGATCGCCACCGTCTCGCGGGATGTCGTCCAGGTGGCTCGGAGGCTTGAGGATCCGTAGGCATCGCGGAGGGTGGAGCGGACGGCGGCGTCGTCCTCGGCTCGCTGTCGGCGACGGGCCTCGAGGCGCTCGGCTCGGGCGCCGTGGTGTCGATCGCCCTGGGGGACGAACCGGCCTCGGCTCGTATTGCCGAGCCAGTCGAGCACGATCCAGATGGCGCCTGCGATGACCCAGACACTGACAAAGGAAAAGACGACTCGATCGCCGGAGAGGATCTCGTCGATGAACTCGCCAATCATCGGGAGTCGTCGAGGGCGAGGATCGCATCGACGATGCCATCGATGACGGCCTGCTCGTCGGCGTCGAGGAGGACGCAAGCGTTGGCGGGCGCAGGGCCCTCGCCCGCCCGTCCGCCTGGACGGTCATCGACGACGGTCATGCCGCGGGTGATCGCGCCCGACAGTTCGACCTCGACGGGCCGTTTGACGCTGGTGAATAGTTCGGGGGCCACGACCGACATCACAGCGGTGGCGTCGTGGATTGGTGCTCCGTCGCGCCCGGCGATCGCGTCGGCGCGGGCAACGGCGAAGTCGAGAAGGTTGGCGGCGAGGGTGGCAGCCGGGCCGCCGGCCGCTCGCATGCGATCGCGGTCGGTAGCGCCCATCAGGACTCGATGGGTGACGTCGAGCCCGACCATCGTGGTCATCGGGAATTCACGGAACACGATCGCCGCAGCCTCGGGGGCGGCCCAC
>PBTQ01000069.1 GCA_002729125.1 Acidimicrobiaceae bacterium
GTCGTCGTCGGAGTGGTCGTCGTCGGCAGCGTCGTCGGCGGCGCTGCTGCTCTCCTCAGCGGCGTCGTCGGTACCGGCGTCGGTACTGCTGTCGTCGTCGCCGCAGGCCGCAGCAACGAGACCGAACACCGCGAGCAGGGCGATGAGCAGCTTCATGCTCTTGTTCATGTGTTTCCCCTCCCGGGAATGTTGTGCTGTGCGACAGGCGTCACACAGCGGATAGAAGGATAGTCCATCGGTCCATCCAGACCGGACTCGCGGGGCCAAAAACCTACCCAGCGGATTGGTAGTGCTCGTCAGACAGTCTCGGGGACAGCGTCCTCGGTCTGGCTGGAAGATTCCGTGACGTCGACTGCGGGGTCGTCGTCGAACACCTCTGTGCGGAAGAACTCGCGCACGAGCCCTCGTCCGGACGAGGCGAAGAAGAGGCCGGCGACCATCACTAGGAATGAGCCGACACCGACGATGTAGCTCGGATCGGTCGCTCGTGTGACGGAGGCGATCCAGGCGAGACCGACCACTGAGGTTGCGGCTCCCAGACCCATCGAGATCGCGCTCCAGCGCCACTTGTGGTGTTGATCGCTGCTGCCAATCAGGCCGGAGGCCACGAGCACGGCACCGAGGCTGAGGATCGCGAGGATCAACGACGGCCAGCCCATGCCTGCGCCGATGTCGGTCCACGAATCGCTGATGATTTTCTCGGACTGGCGGGCGGTGTTGTAGATCGCCTGCACCTCGATGTTGATCCTGTTGACTTGGGTCGGGTCGGCTTCGGCGACCGCACGGAGCTCCTCGATGAGTGCTTCGTCTTCGGCACTGAGGACCGAGTCGTTGCGCTCGTCGAAGGACCAACCCGAGAAGGTGCCGGCGATGGCCAACAGCAGCGCGATCACGCCACCGATAACCCGGTGCCATTCCGGTGTTGAGGCCACGGGGCGGTGTGGGGCGTAGGGGGCGTCGCGCAGGGCGATGAGTCCGCCGCCGACCATGATGGCCGCTGCGGCGAGGGTGACCCACGGGCCGATGCCCTTGCTGAAGTCGACGGCGGTGGCGGCCGCCGACCCCATCACGTAGGCCAGCGAGGCACCGAGGGCAACGAACGCTGCGACGAGGACACCGTCGGCTGACATGAAGCGGCCAGAGTCGGGACGGGTCATGCGCAAGATGCCGGCGAGCAGCACGAACAGCGAGGCGACGAGGACGAAGAAGCCCCAGAAGGAGCCTCCGTTGGCCGACAGCCCGTTGAAGGTCTCGCCGACGAGCGAGTCGTCACCGCGACGCGAGTGGCTGGTCGCGAAACCAGCGTTGTTTGCCCACGGCAGCAGCACGCCGACGATGCCGATCACGCCACCGATCAGGGCGACCTTGAGGCCGCGCTCCTCGCTCGCAGCGAGCGGGGCGGGGCGCCCGGCGAAGTTCTGCTCGTCGGCTTCCTTAGCCGCTTCGGCTTCGGCATCGAGGAGCGCTTCGGGGTCACGGCGATGGATCCATGCGCCACGAAGACGGGTGAACAAACTCTGCGACGACCCCTCGTCGGGCTGCGAGATGCGGTCGAGGCTGACGGCCACAAGGAAGAAGGCGAGGCCGGCGGAGGCGCCGCGGGCGACGTCCTGACCGGAGAGTGCCTGGAACATGAGACGGCCGAGGCCACCCGCGCCCATGATGGCGGCGATGCCGAGCATCGAGATTGCGAGCAGCAGGGTCTGGTTGACACCGGTCATGATCGCAGGACGAGCCAAGGGGACCTGGACGTCGGTGAGCACGCGGTACTCGGGTGCGCCATAGGCCCGTGAGGCCTCAACCACGTCCTCGGGTACCTGCCGGATGCCGAGGTTGGTCAGGCGAATGAGCGGCGGCAGCGCGAACACCATCGTCACCATTGTCGCCGACTCTTCGCCGATGCCGAAGAAGAAGATGAACGGCAGCATGTACACGAACGAGTGGACGACCTGCATGGCGTCAAGCACGGGTCTCACGACGGACCACACAGGATCGATTCGGCCACATGCGATGCCGACGGGAATACCGATCACCACACACAAGAACACCGCAACGGCGATGAAGCCGATCGTTCGGGCCGTCTCGATCCAGTAGCCCGGACCGAGAATGGCGCAGAAGCTGACTGCCACGAGGGCAAAGAGGCCAACTCGGAAGCTGCGGACCGTCCAGCCGATGAAGAACATCAACAAGACAATGAGCCACCAACCACGCTGCTCTAGAAAGCCCTCGACGACGTTGCTCAGCAGGAAGTCGAACGGCCACTTGATGATGTTCAGCAGCCACTCGAGGTTGATGTCGATCCAGTCGACGGACTGGTCGGCCCACTCGCCGAAGTTGACCTTGTACTGGTCAGTCCAGTCCCTGGTCCAGAACGACGCATTCTCCGTCGGGGCGTTCTCTTGGAAGAACCGCATCACATGAAGACCTCTCGCTCGAAGTTGTCGATCAGACTTTCAACTCGACCCATTTCCTCCATAATGTGGCGGGGGTCAAGGTTGCCGACGAGCCTTCCCGCAGCATCGCACACGGCGATGGGCAGGCCCTTGCCGGCAGCGGAATACACCTCGTTGAGTGTCATCTCCGGAGTGCAGCTGTGGAAATCGGTGCGAACGGCGTCGCTCAGCGACCCGCCCGAACCCGAGACACGGATGCCGTCGCCGGCGGTTAGTACCGAGACGGGCTTGCCGTCGGCGTCGAGCACGAACGAGCCGGCCCGCTCGCCGAGGGCGCCGATCGCCTCACCGAGGCCAGCGTTGGCGGCGGTGGGCTCGGGGTCAACCATGATCTCGTGGACCTGGATGACGCGACCCTGATCGACGTCCTGCACAAACTCGGCCACGTAGCCGGTGGCAGGCTCGGTGAGGATCTCTTCGGGGGTGCCGATCTGGACGACCTCGCCATCCTTCATGATGCAGACCCGATCGCCGATGCGCAGCGCCTCGTTGAGGTCGTGGGTGATGAAGAGGATCGTCTTGTGCAGTTCGGCCTGGATATCCATCATCTCGTCCTGCATCTGACGACGGATCAGCGGGTCGAGCGCCGAGAAGGCCTCGTCCATGAGCAGAATGGGCGGATCGGCGGCGAGGGCCCGGGCGAGACCGACACGCTGCTGCATGCCGCCCGAAAGCTGACTCGGCGAGTAGCCAGCGTACGCCTCGAGGCCGACGAGTGAGAGCGCCTTAAGCGAGGCTTCGTCGCGCCGACTCTTCTCAACACCCTGGATCTTGAGGCCATAGCCGACGTTATCGATGATCGTGCGGTGCGGGAAAAGGGCGAAGTGCTGGAACACCATGCCCGTCATCTCGCGACGGAATTCCTGCAGGTCGGTTCCTTCGAGGGTCTGAACGTCGACCCCATCGACCATGACCTGGCCGTTGGTGGTGTCAAGCAGCTTGTTGACCGTGCGGATCGCCGTGGACTTGCCAGAGCCCGACAGGCCCATGATCACGAAGATCTCGCCCCGCTTGACCCTGAAATTGACGTCGCGCAGTCCAACAACGTGTCCGGTTCGTGCGTGCACCCCCGCTTTACCCATGCCGCCCTGGCTGAGCTCAAAGGCTCGACCGCGTGGCTGGGGACCGAAGATCTTGTATACGTCTTCGACCCTGACGAGCTCCTCGCCCATCTCGACCATGTGAATTCCCCCTGGGTGGCGCAAAAACCCTTGGTGTGCGCAGGCGTGCCACCCCCTCCAGCGGCGACGACACCTTTGTTCAGATGGGCTTGCTTTGCAAGTGTTCGGATCGCGCAACGTGAGCCCCTTGGCGCACGGCTAAAACTCGTCCCCTGGGTCGGGACGTCGATGATGACGGCCGATAGAGTCGGCGCATGATCGAGCCGGATTTCTTGCGTTTCGACACGCTGAGCCTGCATGCGGGCCAACAGCCTGACCCCACCACCGGGGCCCGGGCGGTACCCCTGTACTTCACCACCTCCTACGTGTTCGACGACTCCGACCACGCAGCGGGGCTGTTCAACCTGGAGATGCCCGGACATCTCTACTCGCGTCTCACCAACCCAACGGTCGCCGTGCTCGAGGAGCGTCTCGCAGCGCTCGAAGGCGGCGTTGGCGCCGTCTGCACGGCGAGCGGTCAGGCGGCCTTCTTTCTCGGGGTCGTCACCCTGATGGGCCAGGGCGGTCACATCGTCGCCAGCCGCAACATCTATGGCGGTACCCACCAGATGCTCAATGTGACCTTGCCCCGGCTCGGGATCACCACCACCTTCGTCGATCCGCGAGACCCGCAGGCATTCGAGAACGCCATCACCGACGAGACCCGCCTCGTGTTCGCCGAAACCCTTGGCAATCCCGGTGTCGAAGTCCTCGACATCCCGGCTGTCGCCGAGGTTGCGCACCGTCACGGGCTCCCGTTGATGGTCGACTCGACCTTCTCGACGCCCTACTGCATCCGCCCGATCGAGCACGGGGCCGACATCGTGATGCATTCCGTCACGAAGTTTCTCGGCGGCCATGGGGTCGCACTGGGCGGCGCACTGGTCGACGGCGGCCGTTGCGACTGGGAAGCATCGGGTCGTTTCGACACACTGACCGAGCCCTATGTCGGGTATCACGGCATCTCCTTTGCCGATGAGTTCGGTCCCGCGGCCTTCATCACCCGGGCCCGAGCCGAGGGCCTGCGCGACTTCGGTGCAGCGATGAGCCCGGCTAACGCCTTCCAGCTCTTGCAGGGCGTCGAAACGCTCCCGTTGCGCATGGCGCGACACGTCGAGAACGCCCAAGCCGTCACTGAGATGCTCGAGGCGAACGATGCCGTCGCCTGGGTGAAGTACCCGACCGCATCGGACCACCCCGACCGTAAGCTCGCCGCCGAGCTGTACCCGAACGGCACGGGCGCCATTCTCAGCTTCGGTGTGAAGGGCGGCCGCGCCGCTGGCAAGGCCTTCATCGAGAGCGTCAAGCTCGCGAGCCATCTTGCCAACGTCGGCGACGCCAAGACGCTCGTGCTGCACCCGGCCAGCACCACCCACCAACAACTCTCGGCCAAGGATCTTGAGGCCGCCGGGATCGGTGAAGATCTGATCCGTGTGTCGGTCGGCATCGAGGACGTGCGCGACATCATCGACGACCTCAGCACCGCACTGAAGATCAGCCAGCGGTAGGCACGGAAGCGAGCGATGGACATCACCCTCGACAACAAGACAGTCCACTGCGCCAACGGTGGCTGCGAGCACGACCCAGCCCTCCCCGGTGTGGTGCTCGTACACGGGGCCGGCATGAACCGCACCGTCTTCCAGTTACAGACCCGCTACCTCGCCCATCACGGCTACCGGGTCGCAGCGATCGACCTTCCCGGTCACGGTGGGTCGGAGGGCCCGGCGATCGAGACGGTGCCCGAGATGGGGGCATGGCTGGGCGACGTGATCGTGGCCCTCGACATGGGCCCAGCCCACGTGATCGGTCACTCGATGGGCACCTTCATCGGCATGGAGGCTGCAGCACAGCGACCCGAGACGGTGGCGTCACTCGTACTCATCGGCACGGCGGCGGCGATGCCGGTTCACCCCGAACTCCTCGATGCGGCGGCCAATGACGTACCGCACGCGTCGAATCTGATGTCGTCCTGGAGCTTCGGTGCTCCGGCTCACATCGGCCGTCACTCCACGCCCGGGATGTGGAACATCGGGGGGTCGCGTGCCCTGCTCGGCACGAGCCGTCCGGATTCGCTCGGGATCGACATGGCGGCATGCAATGCCTACGCCACCTCGCTCAACGCGGCCGCCGCTGTCTCCTGCCCCGTGACCTACATCCTCGGAGCGATGGACAAGATGACCCCGCCGAAGCGGGCCGCCGATCTGATCGCGGCCACTGAGGGCGCCACGGTCGTGACACTCCCCGGCGTCGGCCACATGATGATGAGCGAGGCCCCCGATGCCACCCGTCGGGCGATAGTCGATGCCCTCGAGTCGGTCATGACCTGAGTTGTCGCGAGGTTCCACCCGGCCGCACGGGTTGACGACTCAGCTTCGGTAAGCGCTGGCAGCAGCGAGTCGCCCTGGCGCCGAGGCGTGGTCGATCTCGATCTCGACCCACCCCCGCACGGAGTTGATCAACCAGACTCGATCGGCCTCGCGAAGATCGTCGTAGGTGACCATCGCCTCGGCGATGTTGCCGCGATCCAGGAGCTCCGCCCGCATCGTGCCGGGCAACAACCCGGCTTCGAGCGGCGGGGTTCGGCACTCGTTGTCGATCTCGACCACAAGATTGGCGATCGTCGACTCGCACAGCTGACCGAGCCGATTCCAGAGCAAGACGTCGTAGGCCTCAGGGAACCGCTCGCGGGCCTCGTCGTAACGATCCCGGCGGGTCGTCTTGTGACGGAGAAACTCATCGCCGCGATCGATCGGTCGCGTATCGAACACCACGACCGGGTTCGGGTCGGGCATCGGCATCGCTCGTGGTTGAAGCTCGACGGCGCCGCCGAGTCCAACGAGGACCCGGATCACCTGAGGCTCATCGGCGTTGAACGACTCGATCATGCGTCGGACCTCGTCGGGGTCGAAGTCGAACCCGAAGTGGGTGGCGGCGAGTGAAAGCCGGTCGAGATGCCGTTCGAGTAGCACCGATCTGCACTCTGGAGTCCAGGCGATCGACTCGAGCAGCCGGAACGGTCGGTCCGCCCGGTACAACACGCGAGCCTTGTCATGTGCCTCGTTCCACTCGGCTGTCGGGTCGGAGTCCCACACCACACCCCCGCCCACGCCGTAGGTGGCCCGGCCGAGGTTGGTGTTTACCCACGCCGTGCGAATTGCGATGTTGAACTCGAAATCGCCGTTGGGCGGGATGGCGCCAATCGTGCCGGTGTAGAGGCCACGGGGGGTCCGCTCGAGGTCGGCGATGAAGCCGGCGGTGTTGAGCTTGGGCGCTCCGGTGATCGACGCGCCGGGGAAGGTGGCGGCGAACACGTCGAAGAGGCCGGCGTCGGTTTGTACTTCGACGGTAGAGGTGAGTTGGTGGACTGTCGAAAAGCTCTCGACTGTGTGCAGCGCCGTGGTCATCAGTGAGCCGGTGTCGCCGATCCGGCCGAGGTCGTTGCGCACCATGTCGACGATCATCGTGTTCTCGGCTCGATCCTTCTCACTCTCGAGAAGTTCGCGGACGATGTCGGCGTCGTTGACCGGATCGGGGTGGCGAGGCCTAGTGCCTTTCATCGGCCGACTTTCCAGGGTGCGACCGCAGCGACGGATGAAGAGCTCTGGTGATGCCGAACACGCGGCCCGGTCCCCAAAGTCGAGGTAGGCGAGGTGATCGGCACTGCGCTGGGCACGGGCCATCGCTGCGAAGAAGCCGAGCGGATCGCCGTCGAAATCCGATTCGAGCCGCATCGTGTAGTTGACCTGATACGTCTCGCCACGGGCGATCAGATTCTTCACCCGCTGGATATCAGCCTCGTACTCCCGCCGCACGCGGGTTGCCTCCCAGCGCCCGATCGCAAAGTCACCACCCGACGGCAATGTCGTCGTGATGGGTGTCTCGAACGCGGCGAACGACGCCAACGGAACATCCTCGGCACGCAGCGATCGCAGGGCCACGTCGAAGGCAGGCCCGGCGTCGTAACTGACCATCCCGACGACCCAGAGGCCGCGCCGGTTGGCTGCTTCGGCGGCGTCAAGGACGTCTTTCACGTCGGAGAGCTCGTCGGCCTCCCATGAGTCGACCGGATCGGCGAAGGCGAGCCATTCCCGCACCCCGTCAACGGGGTGACGGAGGACCGCCCGTTCCAGTGCCATTTAGGCAGTATGCCCGGTAGCGTTCGCGTCGGAGCCGCCGTGGGGTGCGGCGGTCGGTCGGAGGTGATGCCTCTGGCGGGAGTAGAAGAGTCTTGGCCGGTCCGACGCTCCACCCGGATGAGGAGATCATCGAGGGTGGCCCGCTCATCGAGGACAGCCCCGCTATTGCAGCGCGGGCGTTGTTCCTCGGCATCTTTCTCCTGATGGCCGGCAACGGCCTACAGGGCTCGCTCATTGGTGTGCGATCCGAGACCGAGGGCTTCTCGGTCACCGTGGCCGGTTTCGTCATGGCCGCGTATTTCGCCGGTTTCCTGTTCGGCAGCCGTGTCGCCGAATCATTGATTGCGAACGTCGGTCACATTCGAGTCTTCGCCGGCCTCGCCTCGATGGCGTCGACGGCGGTGCTGATCCACGCACTGTTCATCGATCCGATCACCTGGGGTCTGATGCGGTTCGTGACCGGCCTGTGCATGGCCGGCCTCTTCGTGACGGAGGAGTCATGGCTCAACGACCTTGCGACGAACGCGACCCGCGGACGGCTTCTGTCGCGGTACATGATCGTCACGATGGGCGGTATGACGATTGGGCAGTTCCTGCTCGATGTAGCCGATCCCGACGGCGTGAAGCTCTTTCTCCTTTCGTCGGTTCTCGTCTCGGCCTCGCTGATCCCGGTCGTGCTCTCGGCCTCGAGCAACCCGCCGCTCGTCGTCCCCGAGCGGATGTCGCTGAGCGAGCTGGCCAGCATCGTCCCGACTGGCATCTTCACGGCGTTCTTCAACGGCGCGTCGGTCGGGATCCTTATCGGGCTCGGCGCCGTGTATGCCGTGGCGGTCGACGTTCCCGACTCCCGGCTCGCAGCCTTCCTGGCGGCGCCGCTGTTCGGCTCGATGTTGCTGCAGTGGCCGATCGGTTGGATCTCCGATCGAGCGTCGCGTCGAGGTGTAATCCTGGCCGTGGCAGGTATCGCTGTGACCACATGTGTCGCGCTGGCCGGCGTGACCGAGGGCAGCTGGACTGCCGTTGGCCTGATGGCGGTGCTCGGGGCGGTGTCGTTCCCGATCTACTCGCTGACGATCGCCCTCACCGCCGACTGGCTGCCGACGGCCAAGCTCACATCTGGCTCGGCGTTGCTCGTGCGGGTGGCCGGCGTCGGTGCGCTCGTCGGTCCACTCGTCGCCACCGTCGTCATCGGCTCGACCTCGCCGGTCGCCTACTTCTGGAGCATGGCGGCGATCAATCTGATCATCGCTGCGTACCTCGTCTGGCGGATCGTCGTCGCCGACACTCCCGAACATCCTCGGGCGTTCGTCGCCTTCCCGGCTCGGGCATCCGCCGGAGCGATCGCCCTCATGCGCGGCCAGCGCACTCGAATCGACGGGGAAAACTGATCACAGGCCATGTCCCTTCCGGTGCTCCTGGCGCCCAAATCTTCCTCGCCAGCGGACCGGTCGTCGCTCAGTCGTCGGTGACGTCCCAAGGGGCGACCCAGTTGCCGTCCATGCGGAACGAGAGTTGGTTGTCGTCCTCGATGCGCTTGGCGACGTGGAGTTCGCCGACGTTGTGGCCATAGCGCTCGGCTGCGTCCTCGAACACGCCGTGGGCGGCGGCTGTCATCACGAGCGGTCTGTCGAGGCTCGACTCAAGTTCGCGCACGAGGCCGAGGTCCTTCAGACAGAGATCGAGGGTGAAGCTCGGGTCGTAGTGGCCGGCGAAAATCGACGGACCGTCATGGCGAGCGACGAATGAGTCGCCAACGGAGTCGCAAATGGCGTGGAAGAGCACGGGGAGCTCTACCCCGTTGGCCATGCCGAGTGCGAAGCCCTCGCCGATTGAAGCCGCATGGATGAACCACAGCTGGTTGGTGACGAGCTTGACGACGTTGCCGGTGCCGAGCGGCCCGCAGCGGATCACACGGCCGAGGTTCCCCAGGACCGTAACGACGCGGTCGAGATCGGATTCGGCGCCGCCGGCGAACAGGGTGAGACGCTTGTTGCGGGCACCGTCGACGGCGCCGGTGACGGGGGAGTCCATGACCGTGACGCCCTCGGGCGCCTCATCCGCGAGTTCTTGCACGAATTCGCGACGGTTGGTCGTGAGATCAGCCCATACCGAGCCGGGGCGCAGCGCGGCCAGCGCCCCACCTGCCCGCATCACGCCATCGACGTGGTCGGGGCGGGGGAGTGAGGTGAGCAAGATGTCGGCCTCTGCAGCGACAGCTGCGACGTTGGCGGCGGTTCGGCCACCTGCGGCGACGACCTCGGCCACCGGCTCGGGCCGGAGATCAAGGGCGACAACGTCGTAACCGGCGTCGACCAGGTTGAGGCACATGGGCAGACCCATGTTGCCGATGCCGATGAAACCGATGGTTTCCGAGGCTCGCGTTTCCGGCATGGCCGCTCCTAGTAGTTGGCGTCAGGCATCGACGCCTTACGTCGGCCGATGAAGTCTTGGAGTTCGGCGTCGATCGCCTCGTCGAGGCCCGGGCCGGTGTACTCGGCGAGCATGCGCTTCCAGGTCGTGTTGGCCCGCTGCGCCGAGGTGAGTGAACCCTCTTCGGTCCACTGCTCGAAGCTGTTGTTGTCGGCCTCGGTCGAGCGAGCAAACGCCGTCTCGAAGTTCTGCAGCGTGTGCCCGTTGCCGAGGAAGTGTTCGCCGTGCGGGTTGGTGCGGAAGGCCTCCATGGCCTGACCGTTCTCGCTGGTGTCGATCCCGCGGGCGTACACGTCCATGAAGCCGAGCTGGTCAGCGTCGAGGATGAGCTTCTCGAAGCCGAGGGCGAGGCCACCCTCTTGCCACCCGGCAGCGTGCAGCACGAAGTTCACCCCGGACAGGACGGTCGGGATAATCGTCGATGACGACTCGTAAGCCGCCTGGGCGTCGGGATACTTGGAGGCGGTGAACTGGCCGCCCGAACGGAACGGCGTGCCGACCCGACGGGCGAGGGCCGCCATCACCGAGATGGCTTGACCACCCTCGGGAGTGCCGAAGGTGGGAGCACCGGTGGCCATCGACATCGACGAGGCGAAGGTGCCGAAGATCACCGGGGCGCCCGGACGGACGAGCTGGGTGTACGCCATACCCGACAGGGCCTCGGCGAGCGACTGGGCCGCGAGGCCGGCGACGGTCACCGGCGACATAGCGCCGGCGAGGATGAACGGCGACATGATGCACGCCTGGTTAGCGCGCGCGTATTCCGTAGCGGCCCCGAGCATCGTGGCGTCCCAGCGCAGCGGCGACGAGGCGTTGATGAGCGAGGTCATCACCGTGCGATCCTGGAGGTCGCCGCTGAAGGCGATTCGGCTCAGCTCGATCGAGTCGGCGGCCCGCTCGGCTGCGGTCACCGAACCCATGTATGGCTTGTCGCTGTACTTGATGTGGGCGTACACCATGTCGAGGTGCCGCTTGTTGACCGGCACGTCGACCGGTTCGCAGACCGTGCCGCCACTGTGGTGCAGGTGGGGCAGGTCGTAGACCAGCTTCACAGCGTTCTGGAAGTCCTCAATGGTGCCGTAGCGGCGACCGTTGTCGAGGTCGAATACAAACGGAGAGCCGTAGTTCGGGGCGAAGACGGTCGTGTTCTCGCCGATCTTTACCGAACGTTCGGGATTGCGAGCATGCTGGACGTAGGACGTCGGCGCGTTCTTCTCGACGATCTCTCGACACATCCCCTTCGGGAAGTAGACCATCTCGCCTTCGACCGTTGCGCCGGCCTGACGCCAGAGGTCGAGCGCCTCCGGAAACTCCTGGAAGGCGACACCGACGGTGGCGAGGATCTCCTCGGCGTTTTCCTCGATGGCGGCGAGATCCTCTTCGGAGATCATCTCGACCGGCGGCATCGTGCGCTCCAGGTACGGCTTTGTTGCCACACGGGTCGCACGGGCTGCCTGACGGCCGGCACGGCCACCTCCACGACGGCCGCCCCGGCGGCCTCCGGTCTCCTCGGTGACGTCGCTCATGCTTTTTGCCTTTCGCTACTCGCGGAGGCCTTGCCTCCGCTGGTGTCCCGTCGACGACGGCGCCGTCCACCGGCCTCGGACGCGATCCGCTGCGGCAGCGTCACGACCTCGGCAAGGTGGGGGCTCGGTGCGGTGGCGTGGGGGAACGCCATAGCCGACACGAACAACTCCTGGAATCGGGGTTCGGTGGCCGTTTCGATCTTCTCGATGTCGCGAACCGCGGCGGCGACCTCGTCGCGCTGCTCGGCGCTCACCAGCATCCGGACCGTGCCCGCGCCAGCGGCGTTGCCGACCGCCCGCACACTGTCGACGGGGCAGTCGGGTACAAGGCCGAGGATCAAGGCATAGACCGGGTCGATGTGGGCGCCGAAGGCACCGGCGAGTCGGACGTCGTGACACTCGGTGATGCCGGCGTGCTCCATGAGGAGGTCGATGCCGGCACGAAGGGCTGAACTGGCGAGTTGGATCTGGCGGACGTCGTTCTGGGTGATCGCCAGCTGTGGGTGAACGGTGTCGTCGGCATCGGCGTACTCGGCGCGAATCACGTAGGTGAACGTGCGCTCGTCGGGAACGATCCGGTCGGTCTTCGAGGACAGGTCTTGGATCACGCCGTTGTGGTCGCACAAACCGGCCAGGAACAGCTCGCCGATGACCTCGATGATCGCCGAGCCGCACAGGCCAGCGATGTCGAGCGTTGCGGTCTGCTCTGCGAATTCGGGCTCGTCGTTCCATGCGTCGGCACCGATCACTTTGAAGCGGGGTTCGTAGGTGTCGTGGTCGATCCGGATGCGCTCGATCGCTCCGGCGGTTGCGCGCATGCCCGACGAGATCTGCGCACCTTCGAGCGCTGGGCCGGTCGGTGAGGATGCGGCGTAGGCGCGCTGGGCGGTGCCGAGCACGATCTCGGCGTTGGTGCCGATGTCGACCAGCAGCTGTGGTTCGACGGTGGTGTGTGTGCGCTCGTTGAGCGTGGCCGCCGCAGCGTCGGCGCCGACGTGACCGGCGATGCACGGGCCGACGTGGCAGCGAGCGTAGGGAAGTCCGAGATCAAGATCATTGGCTCGCATGTCGACCGGTTCGCCGATGGTGAGCGTGAAGGGTGCGGCGCCCAGCGGCGTGGGGTCGATGCCCAACAGCAGGTGATGCATGACGGGGTTGCCGACGAGCACGATGTCGTGGATCTGCGTCCGGACATCGTCGGGCAGGAGCTCGGTGTCGAGGTCGTTGCAGAGATCCTCGATGAGGGCGTCGAGCGCGCTGCGGACGGCTGACGTGAGTTCGTCGTCGCCGCCTGGATTCATCATCACGTAGCTGACTCGACTCATCAGATCCTCGCCGAAACGGATCTGAGGGTTCATCGCTCCGGCGTTGGCGACGACATCGCCGGTGGCGAGATCGACGAGGTAGCCAGCAATGGTGGTGGAACCTACGTCGACGGCGACGCCGTAGACGACCTCATCGAAGCCGGGGCGCACGGCCATGACCGACCCGTCGCGATGCACGATGGCGGTGACCGCCCTTTTGCCGTCGATGATTGCCGGGTGAAGTTCCGCGAGCACGCGCGCCTCGACGTTGGCGCTTTCGATGCCCCAGTCGACCGCAAGCGCCTCCCGCAGGATCTCGACATCGGAACGCTCGTCGCCCAGTTTGAGTTCGGGAAGCTCGACATAGCGGGCGGTGATGAGCGGATCGAGGGTCAGTCCGGGCAGATCGATCTTCTTGCGAACGACCGGACGGTGCACCTGGCTGGCCGGTGGCACGTCGACGACGACGTCGGCCAGGGCGGTGGCCATGCAGCCGAGGCGGCCGCCGGGCTCGATCGTGCGACGACCCTTGTAGTCGGTCTCCGAGGAGGTCCACGGTGACAACGACGACTCGTCAGAGGTGATGCCCCACTTGGCGAACTCGCCCACAGAGGGCGTGACCTGGCAGCGCCCGCACAGGCCACGCCCGCCGCAGGTCGAGTCAAGGTCGACCTTGACCGCTCGCGCTGCATCGAGCAACGAGGTGCCGGGCGCGACGTCGGCGTGCACCCCGGAGGGGGTGAACACCACGGTGACGTTCCCATCGCCCGGCCGGCTGGTCATCGCCTCAGTTACTCCGGGTCAGCTACCGGCGGAAGCGGCACGACGACGGCCACCCCGACGGCCACCACGGGCACCCTCGCCGGCCTCGCCGGGGTCACGATTGGCGGCGATCCAGGCCGCGCAGTTCTCGTCCTGTCCGTTGAGGACGTCGGCCGCCATGATGGCCGTCTTCACCTCGCCGTGGAGCGGGTTCATGATCGCGGAGGTCATGCCGGCACCGATCGACATCGCCAGGAAGGTGCCGGTGATGTTGTGGCGGTTGGGCAGACCGAACGACACGTTCGAGGCGCCGCAGGTGGTGTTGACCTTGAGTTCGGCGCGCAGGCGGCCGAGGAGTTCGAAGACCTGACGACCGGCGGTGCCCATGGCCCCGATCGGCATGACGAGCGGGTCGACGACAACGTCAGCGGCCGGGATGCCGAAGTCGGCGGCCCGGTTCACGATCTTCTTGGCGACCTCAAAGCGCACGTTGGGGTCCTCGGAGATGCCGGTCTCGTCGTTGGAGATGGCGACGACGGCGGCGCCGTGCTTGGCGACGAACGGAAGGACCCGCTCGAGGACCTCTTCCTCGCCGGTGACCGAGTTGATGAGCGGCTTGCCTTCGTAGATCTTGATGGCGGCCTCGAGGGCCTCGACGATCGAGGAGTCGATGGCGATCGGCACGTCGGTGACTGCCTGGACTTCCTGGATGGCTCGCACGAGGAGGGCGGGCTCGTCGGCGAGCGGGATGCCGGCGTTGACGTCGAGCATCTGGGCACCGGCTTCGACCTGGTCGATGGCGTCGGAGACGACCCGGCTGAAGTCGCCGTTCTTCATCTCTTCGGCGAGCAGTTTTCGGCCGGTTGGGTTGATGCGTTCGCCGATCATGACGAAGGGACGACCGAAACCGATCGCAACCTCCTTCGTGGCGCTGGAGATGATGGTGTCGGTCATGACTGACTTTCTTGTTGGGGGTCGACTCCGGAGACGCCGAAACGGGGATCGAGGCCACCGTTGGCCACGAGGGCCTCGAGGACGTCTCGGGGATGGTCGTTGTCGAGTTGTTGGGCCGCGGCGTGGGCGGCTGCGATCGCGTCGCCTGCGACGCTCGTGGCCACTCGACGCCACTCGTTCACGTAGTCGTCGGTTGTGGTGAGTCCGGCGACGGCGGCGGCCCGGTCGATCGCGACCTGGAAGCGATGATGCATGAGCACCTGCTCCTTGCCGCCGTCCTCGGTCGTGGCGGTTACCTGAGCGGGGATGTCGCGCCAGTAGATGGCGGTGAGCTTGGGCCCGCCACGTCCGCGTCGAGGCATCAGACGTGCTCCTTGTCGGCGGCGGACCGCGTGCTGATCGTCACGATCGCCGGTTCGAGGTCACCGTAGGTGGTGGCGACCCGTTCGAACGCGAGACCCAATTCGTCCGCGCACGCACGAGCCTGGGCGTCGAGGTTCGGGTCGTCGGTCTGCGCAAGGTAAATCATCTTCGTGTAGTTCCCGAAGTACAGGTCGCGCAGCTCCGGGTGGGCATCGATGCCGAGGCCGTCGAGGATGATGCGCTCGAAGTGCTTCACGAGGTAGTCGGTGAGGTAGAAGGCGGTCGGGTCTTCGTCGTGCATGGTGTCGAACACCTGCTGTCCGGCGAAGAACTGGTAGCAGTGCGCCCCGGGAAGCATCTCGATGCCTTCCTGGGCGGCGATTTCGGCGAGTTCGCCGGCCGTGCCGCAGTCGCCGTACCCGAGCAAGATGCGGTCGTAGTTTCCGCGAGCCCGTTCGAGACGGGACCGCACGGCATCAGGGATCTCCGTCGGCCGGTTGTGCAAGATGCCCGGCAGGCACTCGAGCGTGACGTTGCCCAGTCGGTGAAGTCGCGTGATGTCACGGATCTCGGTGGCCAACGCGCCGCAGGCCAGGATCAGCACCTGCGGCGCGTGGACGGTCTCCATGAGCAGTGACGATCAGGCGGCGCGCTTTTCGGCGACCTTGGCCGACGCGGTCTCGGCGGCGACGGCGGCATCGCGGCAGTACGCATCGGCGCCGATCGCATCGCCGAACTCCTCGTTCAGCGGGGCACCGCCGACGAGGACGATGTACTCGTCACGCAGGCCTCGCTCGACCATCGTGTCGATGACCACCTTCATGTACGGCATGGTGGTGGTGAGCAGTGCGGACATGCCGAGGATGTCGGGCTTGTGCTCTTCGAGGGCGGCGAGGTACTCGTCAACGTCGGTGTTGATGCCCAGATCGATGACTTCGAAGCCGGCACCCTCGAGCATCATGCCCACCAGGTTCTTGCCGATGTCGTGGATGTCCCCCTTGACGGTGCCGATGACGATCTTGCCGATCGGCTCGGCGCCGGTCTCAGCGAGCAGCGGTCGCAAAATGGCCATTCCGGCCTTCATCGAATTGGCGGCAAGGAGCACCTCGGGCACGAAGAGGATGCCGTCTCGGAAGTCGATGCCCACAATGCGCATGCCCTCGACGAGAGCATCATTGAGGACCCGGTTCGGGTCCCAGCCCCGGCTGAGCAGGATGTTGGTACCTTCTTCGATCTCGTCGCCGAGGCCGTCGTACAGATCGTCGTGCATCTGTGCGGTCAGGTCTTCGTCGCTCAGCGCGTTGAGATCGATCTCGTCCTCGTCCGACATGCTGGTTCCCCCGAACTCAAGGGCCGCTCTTTGTCGGCCCGTGGAACATGACAGATGCGGAAGCAGCCTTGGCTGTTCCGCATCGTGGAATCGTACCGTATCACGGAACAGGCGGAGAACGGAAGCGATGTGGGGCTCTTTTCGGCGAGTGCTGACCCCATCGATCCCGCCGAGCCTGCAGGGGGCGCCGGTAGCCTCGTGGGCCATGGCCGACGACATGCCGCAGCACCGTTACGACGCCGAAACGGCGGACGAGCTCGAGATCCGTTGGCAGGCCCAATGGCTTGCCGACGGCACCCATCAGGCCCCGAACCCGGCCGGCCATCTTGCTGACGATCCGCTCGGGGTCGCCGATCGCCCGAAGCTGTTCATCATGGATATGTTCCCGTACCCCTCGGGGTCGGGCCTGCACGTCGGTCATCCGCTCGGCTACATCGCCACCGATGTCTACGCCCGCTTCAAGCGCATGTCGGGCTTCAACGTTCTGCACACCATGGGTTTCGACGCCTTCGGCCTGCCCGCCGAGGAACATGCCCGCCAGACTGGTGAGCATCCGCGAATCAACACCGAGAACAACATCGCGAACATGACCCGCCAGCTCGATCGGCTGGGCCTGGGTCACGACAAGCGCCGCTCCATCGCCACCACCGACGAGGCTTACTACCGCTGGACCCAGTGGATCTTCAACCAGATCTTCAACGCTTGGTTCGACCCCGATGCGGGCAAGGCTCGTCCGATCGTCGAACTGGAAGCGCAGTTCGCCTCCGGTGAGCGCGCCATGCCCGACGGTCGTGCCTGGGGCGCGCTCTCGCCGAGCGAGAAGCGCAGTGTGCTGCACGACTTCCGGTTGGCCTACGTCTCCGAGGCGCCGGTCAACTGGTGCCCTGGCCTGGGAACGGTGCTGGCCAACGAGGAAGTCACCGCCGATGGCCGCAGCGATCGCGGCAACTTCCCGGTCTTCAAGCGTCCGCTGAAGCAGTGGATGATGCGCATCACGGCCTACGCCGACCGTCTGCTCAAGGATCTCGACCTACTCGACTGGTCGGACTCGATCAAGACCATGCAGCGCAACTGGATCGGCCGCTCGGAGGGCGCCGAAGTCAGTTTTGCGGTTGACGCTGCGGTTGGCGTCGCCGAACTGGCGACAGCGATCGACGTTTTCACGACCCGCCCCGACACCCTCTTCGGGGCCACCTACATGGTGCTGGCACCCGAGCACCCGTTGGTCGACACCTTGGTCGCCGATGCCTACGCCGACGACATCAACCCGGCGTGGACTGCCGGCGCCGCGACTCCGGCCGCAGCCGTTGCGGCCTACCGCGCTCGCGTCGAGCAGATGACCGACGTCGACCGTCAGGAGAACAAGGAAAAGACCGGCGTCTATCTGGGTGTCCACGCAACGAACCCGGTCAACGGCGAGTCGATCCCGGTGTTCATCGCCGATTATGTCCTTATGGGCTATGGCACCGGCGCCATTATGGCCGTGCCTGCCCAGGACGAACGCGACTGGGACTTCGCGATGGAGTTCAGCCTGCCGATCATTCGCACGGTGCAGCCGCCTGTCGACTTCGACGACGCCGTCCCCGGCGACGGCGCCTACGTCGGCGATGGTCCAGCCGTGAACTCCTCGTTCCTCGACGGCCTGGGCGTCGATGACGCCAAGGCTGCGATCGTCGAGTGGCTCGAAGCCAACGACTCTGGCGTCGGGATGGTCACCA
>PBTQ01000070.1 GCA_002729125.1 Acidimicrobiaceae bacterium
AGCAGCAGCGCCGCCGACGACGCTGCCGACGACGACCACTCCGACGACGACGACCACGACCACTCCGATGAGGACCACTCCGATGAGGATCACTCCGGTGACATTTCCTCGATCGGTGCTGGCGTCGAGGTGACTATGGGTCGCGCCAACTGGACGTCCGCTTATGTCCAGGCCGAAATCTACAAGCAGGTCCTCGAGCAGGCCGGCTACACCGTGTCGAGCCCATCGCTCCTCGAGCTTGACCCGTCGGCTGGCTACCTCGCCATGGCCGAAGGTTCGATGGACTTCTGGACCAACAGCTGGTACCCGGGCCACCTCTCGTGGCACGCGGCCGAGCTGACCGACGGTTCGCTCGTCGCTGATCACGTCTCCATCGTCGACGGCCTCTTTGCCGGCGCCGGCGTTCAGGGCTTCCTGACTACCAAGTCGGTCGCTGAGGAGTACGGCATCACCTCGATGCAGCAGATCAATGACGACCCAGAGATCACCGCTCTGTTCGACAGCGACGGCAACGGCAAGGCCGACATCTTCGGTTGCCCCGAAAGCTGGACCTGCGACAACATCATCAGCGCACAGATCACCTACTACGGCTGGGACAACATCGAGCAGACCATCGCCGGTTACGACGCTATGTTCGCTCAGGCGACCGACCTCGCCAACGCCGGCGAGCCTATGGCGATCTACACTTGGACTCCCTCAGCGTACGTGACGACCCTCATTCCGGGTGACAACGTGTTGTGGCTGACCATGAACGAGACCGACATCCTCGATGATTCGAACCCGAACGGCGACGACGGTGGCGAGTTCTACACCCAGCGTCCAGGCTTCGACGGCTTCAGTGCGGACTTCTGCACCCAGCCCTGCCAGCTCGGCTGGAAGCCGGCTGACATCCAGGTCACCGCCAACAACGACTTCCTGGCTGCCAACCCGTTCCTCGAGGCGCTGTTCCCGCTGATGACTCCGTCGGTCATCGACATCTCGATCCTCCAGGTCGAGCAGGCCAACGGCGACGGCTCTGAGGCTGAAGTCGAGTCCATCGCCGCCGGCTGGATCGCCAACAACCAGGACCTCGTGAGCTCGTGGCTCGAAGAGGCTGCTGCGGCAAGCTGATCCTCGTGATCATCTGACGTCCCATACGGGACGGTAGAGACTTCCTGAGAAGGGGTGGGGCTTCGGCCCCACCCCTTCTTCGTTCTCGGGTATCGATGGAGACCCATCCACCACCAGCGGGCACGATGCAGCAGCTCAGCCAGGTCGACGCGAAGTGCTCGGCCAGGATCAGGTGTCGGGAAAACTGCGGCCCGGGCAGCGATTACACCGACGGAAGATCGGTGATCGACAACAAACCGGGCAGCGCGCAGCCCTCGTCGAATCGGCTTTGCTAGATGCCGCTGCGAACAAGTCGGGTCGATTCGGACCAGTCGATGATGGCCACGTCAGCCCTGCGTCCACGGGAGCCCGGCATACTTCCAACCGGCCGCGCCGGGACCACCCTCGAAGCCTTGCGTCACGTTGTAGGTGGTCTCGAAGCCGGACTGCTCGGCGACCATCGCCGCCCCTTGGGAACGGGCGCCGCTGCGGCACAGGAACAGCAGGGGTGTCCCCATGTCGAGTCCTTCGGTTGCCTCGGCCAGAAAGTTCGGGTTGCGTTCACCAGTGCCGAACCAGGTCCAAGTCGCGAAGCGCACCTGCTTGCCGACGGAGTCGAGCGTCGGCACGCCGATCTGCGCCCACTCCTCGGGCGTGCGGACGTCAATCAGCACCGCCGACGGGACGTCGGCGAGGAGTCGATAGGCGTCCATGACATTGATCTCGGTGAAGGGCATGCGGGTCACTCCTCAGGTGGCGTACTCCGCCACGCCGAGCCCGGCGGTAAACGACGTGGCTTTTCGCCCTCAACCTAGAAGCCCCGTGCGATTTTCGCCCTAGCGAACAATCAAGTGCCCTCAAGTCAGCAATACGGCGTAGGCCTAGACATCCCGACCCAGCACGACCCAGAACGAACCCCCACTGCGCCATCGCCGCCGAAAGCGAAAGGAGGCGACGGCGCGGCTCAACGGCACCATCCGGTGCCGAGCGTGTGGGCGGCATCGGTGAGCCTGCCCACTTCGACGACGACACACATCGAACAAAGGTTCACATCAAGGTGGGCATCAATTTTTGTTATTTCGAAGAAAGGAAATACCTGATTTCAGCGACGACCAACATCGTTCACACTGTCAACATGCACGAGCTTGCCCAGATTGTCGATCTTGATCGCTATCCGCTTCACGAACCGGAATCCGCCGCCTACGCCACTGCGATTGCTGCCGCCCGCTAGGGTCTTCGCTCGGTCGGCTGCGCCGTCGTGAAAGATCTTGTCCGTCCCGAAGCGGCGACACTGCTGAATAACGAGATCGTCGAACGCAAGAACACGACGCACTTCTCGAGGCAGGTAATGAACCCGTACTTCCACACGGAGGTCAACGACGCGTTCCCGAATGACCACCCAGTCACCACCTTCCTCGAGCGCTCAAGCGGCTTTATTCCCGGCGACTCGTGGGAGTCGGGCTGCGCCACCGACGTGATGTTCCGAGCCGCCGAAATCACAAGGTTCTTCGCCGACCGTCTCGAGATCCCCAAGCTGAACTGCTACGCCGATCCGCTCGCTGGCCTCACCGCGAACATCCTTGACCCAGGCCAAATCTTCACCTGGCACTTCGACACCAACGACTTCGCCGTGACCGTGCTTGTACAAGAAGCCGACGAAGGCGGACTGTTTGAGTACTACCCTGCAATCCGCAACGCTGACGACGAGGGCTTCGAAAGGATCGCTGCGGTGCTTGCCGGCGAGCGCGAGGGCGTGCACACGCTCGATTTGCGGCCCGGCGACCTACAAATCTTCCGCGGTCGCCGCAGCCTCCACCAAGTGTCGCGAGTGCCAGCAAACAGCCGGCCCCGCCACGCTACGGTCTTCGCCTACACCGAAGAGACCGGTGTGATCGGTCGCCTTGCCCGCACCCGGCAGCTGTTCGGTCGGGTGCTCTAGGCCCACGTCGATGCAGAGGAGCAGCGGGTACGCTCGGACGAGCTGATCGATTGATCTAACGTTCGGCCTATGGGCCTGCCGCGACCGACCACCGACCTTGATCAGCTCAAGACTGATCTCGACGAGCACGGCTACTGCATCGTCGCCGATGCGCTCTCTCCCAACGAGGTCGCCAAACTACGGGATCGCATCACTGAGCAGGCCGCAGTGGAGCGTGCGCGGGCTCTCGATTACCACTACCAAGCCGAGGCTGAGGGCGACGACGTCAACCAGTGGGTGTACCAGCTGATCAACAAGGGCGAGGAGTTCCAGAACCTCGCCCTTCGCCCGACAGCACGAGCGCTTGCGACCCACATCCTCGGTGCCGACCACATCCTCAGTTCCCTCGACGCCCACATCACCCACCCGGGCAACAAGACGATGCCACTGCACGCCGATCAGTGGTGGATGCCACAGCCGGTCGTCCCGGGCACCCCACACGGCCGTCAAGGGGACATGACCCGTGAGACCGGCCCGTTTGGTGAACCCACCCGGGCCACCGCACCGATCAACCCGCCGCTCGTCGCCAACATGATGTGGATGGCGAACGACTTCACGGTCGCAAACGGGGCCACCCGAATCGTGCCAGGCAGCCACCTCAGCGGATGCCTGCCCGATCCTGAGCGAACGGACTACGGCGAGATCCCAATCGAAGCGCCGGCCGGCTCGGTGCTGGTCTGGGAGGGTCGCACCTGGCATGCCGCCGGCCTCAACACTACCGATCATCCCCGCTACGGCGTGGTCACCTACTTCTCCGGACCGATCATCCGCTCACTCGGCAATCTCACCTACGGCATGCGCACCGAGGTGCGCGAGTCGATGAGTCAGGAACTTGCGACCCTGTGCGGTTTCACCCCGTGGTCGAGTTATGGCATGACCGACAACCCGTCGGCCATGGTCGCATCGCCGGGTGACGAAACCGCAGGGCGGCTGTCCTAGCCCTGCTGCACGCTCGCCGCGAGGGCGGCTGCAAGCCCGGATGGATCGCGGTGGAGCTGCGCACGAACGCCGACGGCAAAGGAGTCGGTGTCGTGCTCACCGATCGAGTGCTTCGCTGCGACGAGACCGGCCTTGGCGATGGCGCGGGGCGGTTCCTTGTGCACACCGACGATGTGCTCGGCCATCCGCGTCTCGACCGAGCCGACGATCAGCGCCGCAACGTGCACACCCTTCGGTGCAAGTTCGGCGCGAAGACAGTCCGATGCCGCCCGCATCGCGAACTTCGACGGTGAATAGCCACCCATGTCGGGCACGGCGACAATGCCACCGGCCGAGAGCACATTGACGATCGCTCCCCCGCCGTTGGCCTCGATGATCGGAGCGAAAGCCCGACACATTCGCATCGTGCCGAGATAGTTGACCGTGATCTCGGACTCCATTGCCGTCATGTCGTCAGCGCCGAGCAGGGTCGTGTTGTGGAACACGCCAGCGTTGTTCACCAACAATGTAATGTCGTTTGCCAGCGTCGCAGCCGCGTCGACCTGGACCTGTTCGGTGATGTCGAGCTCGACGACCACAACCCGGTCGGGGTCGAGGGCGGAGACCGCCTCCGCCTCAGTCATGTCGCGCGACCCGACATAAACCCTGGCGGCGTCTTGCGCCAAGAGCTCCTCAACGAAACCCTCGCCGATCCCGCGATTGCCGCCGGTGACGAGGGCGGTGGTGCCTGTGATTTTCATCGGAACCTCCTCATGCGAAGAGCGGCGCAAGCGGCGCCGGGTCGAGCCATTCGTCGATGCGGGAAATGAGGCCATCGTCGTTCACCGTCACGAGCGCGACCGCCTCGGTTGTGAGTTCCTGACCATCGGGAAGCACGAGTTCGAGAGTGTGTTGTTGCAGATAGCCGCCCTCGACCGGCTCCAGTCGTCGGATCACATAGCGACGATCAGTAATCCGCTTTGTCATCGCATTCATCAGGGCGATGTTGTCGTCGACGGTCTGGGTGACGTCGTCAAAGTTGTGCCAGATTTCTGCGTCCGGCGCGTAACACGATCGGACAGCATCGGCATCGCCGACGGTGATGGCGTCGATGAAGCGTTGGGCGACGGCAGGAAGGCTCATCGGAGCAACGTAGCCGCCGAGCCCACGGTTTCTTCGTAAGGACGCGCCGAGGATCAGTGCAGGTCGAAACCCGGGAACCTCGCCTCGGCGATTGCCGCGACTCGGGTGCGGTAGCGGGGTCCACCGCCGAAGTAGGCCTGGTAGCGGGGCTTGCCCTCCCGACCGGCGAGGTTCGCGTTGTACCCGGTGAACCAGCCCTTGCTGTTGCGGATCAGGAGGCGATCCTGCATCTGGGCGACCTCTGTCGCCCACTCCTCTTCGGCTGCTTGCTCGGCCTCGATCCGTGTGATCCCCTCGGCCCTCGCGTGCTCGATCAGATCACTGACCCACTCGACGCCGTCCTCGATCGCCCGGGGAAAGTTCGTCGAGCCCGACACGCTCTGCGGCCCTGCGAGCATCAAGAGGTTGGGGAAGCCACGTGTCATCATGCCGACCGCTGTGCGGGGGCCATCTGCCCACTCGTCGGCGAGCATCGCCCCGTCGACCCCCCGGATGTCGACCCTGTCGAACGCGCCGGTGATCGCGTCGAAGCCGGTGGCGTAAACGATGACGTCGAGGTCGTGGTGGCCGGCGGTCGTCTCGATGCCGTCTGCGGTGACGCGCACGATCGGCGTGTCCTGCAGCGACACGAGTTCGACATTGTCCCGGTTGTACGCCTCGAAATAGTTGGTCTCTAGCGGCAGACGTTGGAGCGCGAAACCGTGGTCGGTCGGGATCAGCTTCTCGGCGACCTTGGGATCGTCGACCCGACCTCGGATGCGGTCGGCGATGTAGTCCGAGAGTTCCTGGTTGGCGGCCTCGTCGAAGTAGATCTCGGCATAGTTAGCGCCGATGATCGCGAAGCCAGGCCGTGTCTAGAGCTCATCCCAGAGCGCTCGACGTTCCCCGGGCGTGGCCTCCCAGAACCCCCATCGCGGAACGTGCTCGAAGCCACCGGCGGTGGTCGAACAGTTCTCGAAGATCTCCGGGTAGCGGCGGCGGATATCCACCATTTCCTCATCGGTGATCGATCGGTTCTTGAGCGGGCTGCTCCAGTTGGGTCGACGTTGGAAGACCGTGAGGTGTTCGACGATCGGCGCGATCGACGGGACGATCTGGATACCGGTGGCGCCGGTGCCGATCTGACCGACCCGCTTGCCGGTGAGATCGAGATCGTCGGGCCAGCGGAAGGTGTGGAACGACTCGCCTGCGAACTCGTCCATACCCTCGAAGGCCGGAAGCGTCGGCGATGACAACGGGCCGAGGGCCGTGATCACGACCCGGGCGCGGAAGGCCTCGCCGTTCGTGGCGGTGAGCGTCCATGAGCATGCTGCTTCGTCCAGGTCATCGAGGCGATGCGGACCCCGAAACGCATGTGTTCATGGAGACCGAAGAGGTCGGCGACATGGTTGAGATAGCGGAGATTCTCCGGTTGTGAGGAGAACAGTTCCTTCCAGTGCCACGTGTCGAGGATCTCTTGGCTGAACGAGTAGCCGTAGGTGTAGCTCTCCGAATCGAACCGGCAGCCCGGATAGCGGTTGCGGAACCAGGTTCCGCCGAGGTCGTCCTCGGCTTCGAGTACGAACGCGTCGGCGCCCAGCTTGACGAAGCGCTTGATCTGGTAGATCCCGGCGACGCCTGCGCCGATGACGATCACCTCGTGTTCGTGTACGCCGATTCTGCTGGAGCGCCCGAGTGGGCACCAACCGTCAGAGGCTCAGGCTGACCGGGAAGTCGGTGAGGAGCTCTGGCCCTGCCTCGGTGACGAGGTACTGGTCCTCGAGCTTTACGCCCTCGCCACCGTCGCGGGAACCGATGTAGCTCTCGCTCGTGAGCACCATGCCGACTTCGAGTTCGTCGTCGAAGCCCCACTCGTCCCATGCCCACGGGTGGTAGATGTCGGGGTACTCGTCGCATTGGCCGACGCCGTGGAACTTCACCGAGTAGTGCCGGTACTGCTCTCGGGCCGGCATCACCGAGTCGAACGTGAGTTCACGGAACGAGCGGCCCGGCGTGAGTAGTTCGGTGTTGGTCTTCACCATCTCGTCGGCCATGTCGAACAGCTGCCGTTGGTGAGCGGTCGGCGCTTTGTCGCCGCACACCCACGTGCGAGAGATGTCGATCATCATCCCGTAGGCACCGACGAGGTCGGTGTCGTAGGCGACAATGTCGCCGTTCTCGACAATCCGGCTCGACGCCTCCTGGAACCATGGGTTCGTTCGAGGCCCCGAAGCGAGGATCTGGGTCTCGATCCACTCCCCCGCTCGCGCGATATTGCCTGCGTGGAGCATCGCCCAGATCTGCCGTTCGGTCATTCCGGGCTGCATCTGCTGATGCATGTCGTACATGGCGGCCTGGCAGGCATGGGCCGAGCAGCGCATCGCCTTGATCTCGTCGGGCCCCTTGATCTTGCGGGCCTGCTCCATGAGCTCAGTGCCGTTCTCGATGGTCCAGCCGGCCCGCTCGAACTCCTTGTAACCGACATAGTGGCACTGGTCGATACCAATCCGGGCGTTGGGCCCACAGTGCTCGGCAACGACATCGACCATCTCAGCCGCCATACGACGGGCCTGCTCCTCGTGACGTGAACCGGCGAGGAAGTAGGTGGCGCCGATCGCCGGGCGGACCTCGTTGACCACATGACTGTGACCGGAGAGAAACTCACACCCTTCGTAGTCCCAGACAATGACGTAGCCCTCAGCGCTCACGAACGCGTAGCGAGCGCCGTTGTGCATTACCCACAACTGCATGTTGGTGGTGTCGGACACGTACCGGATGTTCATTGGATCCATGACCAGGACGCCGTCGTAGCCGAACGCCTTCAGCGTCTCCGCAGTACGATCAACGCGGTACTGCCGCATCGCCGGAAGATTCGGCAGGTCGAGTCCCGCAGCGATCCACTCGGCTTCGAGCGCAGCGCCCGGGCCGATGGCGAGGTGATGGAGGTCACCCGCCGCACGCGCCACTTCCGGCGTGCCGTCGAGTGCCTCCTGCACCGACCGTCGGATTCGTCCACCCATGATCTATCTCCTCTCGCCTAGGCCCGCATCCGTTCAGCGTCGGTATCCCAGATACAGCCGTCGACACGGGTCGCCGTCTTCATGTCGCCGATGATCTCGATCTGCCACGGACCATCGGATTCGGCCAGCGCTGCGGGCACGTACCCCATGGCGACCGACGTCTCACTGTGGTGGGCGTAGCCACCCGACGTGACCCAACCGACGACCTCTCCGTCGTGCCAGATCGGCTCGTCGCCGATCACGTCGACACCGTCGCAACCGGCGTCGGACTCGACCGTGAAGGTCACGAGCGCAAGCGAGGAACCCGGACCGTCGTCGGCGTACTTCGCGGCAAGAGCGTCCCGGCCGATGAAGTCCTTATCCATCTGGATGAAGCGACCGAGGTTGGCCTCGAACGGGTCGTAGATCGGGCGGTACTCACGAGCCCACGATCCGAAGCCCTTCTCGAGCCGGAGTGAGTTCAGCGCATGCAGGCCGAACATCCGGATCCCGAACTCCTCGCCCGCCTCGAGCAACTGCTCGTAGACGTAGCGCTGGTAGCGGGCCGGCATCCAGAACTCGTAGCCCAGATCGCCGGTGAAGGTCACCCGACCGCACCACACCGGAGCGAGCCCGATATTGATCTCCGTGAACGCCATGAAGCGCATGCCGTTCTGGCTGACATCGGCGTCGGTGAGCTTCTCGAGCACCGCTCGTGCGTTCGGGCCAGCGATCGACAGGCCGGTCATCTCGAAGCCGAGCGTTTCGTAGCGGACCGAACCGTCGGCGGGCAGGTGCTGGTCGAACCATCGCTCGTAGTACCGCTCGGCGATGCCCGAACCGAAGAGCACGAATTCCTCACCGTCGCGGATGTTGCCGGTGGCACCGCCCGTGATAGTCGATGCCGGACCTTCGGCGGCCCCGGTCGCAGCGCCGAGCGTGGCGACGGTGAGATCGCCGATCAGGTTGCCCGCCGGGTTGGTCATCGGCGTGAGCGACATGCGACCGGCGTTCGGGATGCGACCGGCCAGGATGCGATCGAGGTACGCACGAGCGCCGGGACCGCTGAACCTGAACTTCGAGAAGCCGGTGGTCTCCCACAGGCCGACACTCGAGCGGACGGCGAGGGTCTCCTCGCGGACCTGGTCCCAGGCGTTGGAGCGCCCGAACGTGACGTCCTCGATGGCCTCCTCACCGTCCTGCTGGAACCAGAGCGCGGCCTCCAGCCCGAAGCCGTCACCGAACACGGCGTTCTTCGCCGCCAGCCGGTCGTAGATCGGCGAGGTCTGCACGCCACGCCCGGCCGGAAGGAACTCGTTCGGGAACGTGATGCGGAAACGACGGGAGTAGTTCTCGCGCACCTTCTCGTTGGTGTACGCCATCGTCGAATAGTCGCCGTAGCGGCTGATATCCATGCCCCAGATGTCGAAGCCTGGATCGCCATCGACGATCCAGTTGGCGAGGGAGAGGCCGACGCCACCGCCCTGCGACAGACCAGCCATGACCGCACACGCCGACCAGTAGCCAGGCAGGCCCCGAACCGGGCCGAGCAGCGGGTTGCCGTCGGGGGCGAAGGTGAACGGGCCGTTGATGACCTGCTTGATGCCGGCCTCGGCGAACACCGGGAAGTGCTTGAAGCCGGTCTCCAGCGACTCGGCGATGCGCTCGAGGTCGGGCGTGAGAAGGCGGGCGCCGAAGTCCCACGGGGTCTGGGAGGTCGACCACGGCTTGCCGCGACGCTCGTAGGTGCCCATCAGCAGGCCGTTGCCCTCCTGCCGCATGTAGATCTCGCCACCAAAGTCGACGGCGTGGATGATCTCCTTGCCGGTCTTCTCGTTGTATTCGATGACGTCAGGGATCTCCTCGGTGAGGAGGTACATGTGCTCCATGGCGAGGAGCGGCGCCTCAAGACCGACCATGCGGCCGACCTCACGGGCCCACAGGCCGCCGGCGTTGACGACGTGCTCACAGTGCACCGTCGCCTTGTCCTCGTCGGTGCGGGGATCGTAGACGGTGAGATCCCAGCCACCGTCGGCGGCGCGGGTGATGTCGCGAACCCATGAGTGACGATGTGTCTCGGCGCCGCGGTTGCGGGCGCTCTCAAGGTAGGCGTGGGTGATCTGGCTCGGGTCGAGGTGACCCTCGTGAGCGTCCCACATCGCGCCGACGAAGTACTGCGGATCGAGGATCGGCAAGAGCTCCTGGGCCTCTTCGGCGGAGACCAGTTCGGTCTCCATGCCGAGGTACCGGCCACGGGCATGGCTCATCTTGAGCCAGTCCATGCGCTCGGGCGTGTCCGCGAGCATCACACCGCCAGTGATGTGCATCGAGGCATCCATCCCCGATTCCTTCTCGATCTCCTCGTACAGCGTGATCGTGTACTGCTGGAGCTTGGCGACGTTGGGGTCGCCGTTGAGCGTGTGCATGCCGCCTGCCGAGTGCCAGGTCGAGCCGGCGGTGTATTCGGTGCGCTCGAGGAGCACGACGTCGGTCCAGCCCAGCTTGGTGAGGTGGTACAGGACGGAGGCGCCAATAACGCCACCGCCGATGACGACGACCTGGGTGTTGGTCTTCATGACTGTGCTTTCTCGAACGTCATCGCTCGATGGTCGGAGGTGCAGGGTTGGGACCGGTACCGAGGCGGGCCGCCTCGGAGCCGTCATCGCCAGGGGGGACCGTCAAGCCGGCGAGCGAGTCGCTGGTCATGCAGTCGGCGAGCATGTTGTGGAACCGATGCAGTGGTTCCTCGAAACGAGGAGCAAGCGGTCCCGGCCGGATTCGGCCTCGGGTGAGGCCGCGCTGGCTGCGCTGGCAGATGTCGATGTCCTCATTGTTGACGTCGATCCAGAACGTGAGCGTGGCGTCGAGTTCTCCACCGGTGAGCTCGGAGGTCGACGGCGGCAACAAGAGGGTGCAGGTTTCGCGGGTGAGGCCGGGGGCGATCGGGTCGAGCCGCATCACGAACACATGGTTGGGCAGCACCGAGAAGATGACGTTCGGGTACAGCGCGATGTGGCGACCACTGGTGGCATCGGACTCGTCGAGGCCCTCGGCCGCGGGAAGCACGAGCCAGTCGTTGCGATCGTCGCCTCTCACCGGGGTGGTGGTCTGGCCGCAGTACATACCTGCGCCCTGGTAGCGGTAGTGATCCTTCACCCGGCTGACCTTGGCGAGCTCCGGGTGTACCCAGGTCAGGTGGTAGTACTCCTGAAAGTTCTCGCTGATGAGCTTCCAGTTGGCCTCGATGTCGAGCACCTGGCTCTCCTCAATCCGCCACTGGTCGAAGCCGTAGCCGGCCATGCGTTCCGGCAGGTCGCCGAGCCAGACATCGAGCTCGGGGGTCGCGTCGGAGAGGCAGGCGAAGAGCAGCGGACCCCACGTGCCGACCCGCACGGGGATCAGGCTGAAGTCGTTGCGGTCGAAGTCGTCGCGGGGCAATTCGTCGAAGAACGGGGTGGCCTTGAGGCTGCCGTCGGTGCCGTAGCCCCAGCGGTGGTAGGGGCAACGGATCGTGCCGGCGATGTCGCAGTCGGTCTCGGCGAGTTCGGTGCCGCGATGGCGGCACGAGTTGAGGAAGCCGCGAAGCTCCCCATCGTCGCTGCGGGTGATCACGATCGACTTCTGACCGACCTGGCAGACGAGCATGCGGCCTGGCTCGGCGACCTCGCCGGCGAGACCGACGGTGACCCACGCCCGTTCGAAGACGAGTTCCTGCTCGAGGGCGAAGAAGCGCTCGTCGACATATGCCGATGGGTTGAGTCCGGTCGACTGCCGCAACGGGGCTCGGGTGCCGGCCCAGGCGGACTCGTCGGTCCAGTCGGTCATGTCGGGGGCGACGGGGATGTTGGTCATGACGGCACTCGTGGCAAGCGGGTCAGAAGTCGGTCTCTACGCCGCCCTCGGCGATGCGGCGGTCGACGAAGTCGTCGAGTTCGGCTCGTACGGAGTCGTCGAGGGCGGGGGCCTCGTGCGCACCGAGCAACTCTTCAGCTCGTCGTTCGGCGTGGTCGTAGGAGGTCGGTCGACCGGCCTCGTCCCAGGTCTCGAAATTGCGCCAGTCCGAGATCATCGGCTTGTAGAACGCATCGCGGTACCGATCCTGGGTGTGCTGGGTGCCGAAGTGATGCCCGCCCGGGCCGACCTCGGCGATGGCGTCGACCGCTCGGGTGGCGTCGTCGACGATGAGGGGCTGGAGGAAGGTCCCGACCATCGAAAGCAGGTCGGCGTCGATCACCATCTTCTCGGGGCTGGCGTGCAGGCCACCTTCCATCCATCCGGCACCGTGGAAGACCAGGTTGGCGCCGCCCATGATCGCCCCCCACAGGGAGAACACGCTCTCGTATCCGGCCTGTGTGTCGATGGTGTTGGCGGCACAGACGTTGGAGCTTCGATACGGGATGCCGTAGCGGCGGGCGAGCTGGCCGCCAAGCATCGCCGACTGCATGAACTCTGGTGTGCCGAACGCCGGTGAACCCGACTGCATGTCGACATTGCTGGTGAAACCGCCGTACATGACCGGTGCGCCTCGGCGGACGAGTTGGGTGAAGGCGATGCCGGCGAGCGCTTCGGCGTTTTGCTGCACGACCGCACCGGCGACCGTCACCGGCGCCATCGCCCCGGCGAGGGTGAACGGGGTGAGGATGATCGGCTGGTTGCGCAACGAGTACTGGAGAATGCCTTCCGACATAGGGATGTCGAGGCGGAGCGGAGAGCTGACGTTGATGACCGAGTGCACGATCGGGTGGGTGTCGATCTCGTCCTCGGAGAGGCCTCGGACGATGCGTACCATCTCGAGACAGTCGAGGTTGCGCTGGGCGCCGAGCGAGTAGACGTTCACCGCCTTGTTGGTGAGCGTGAGGATGTCGCGGGTGGCCTCGAGGTGACGGATCGACGGGTGCAGGTCGACCGGTTCGACCGGATAGCCGGCGTGGCTGTGAAGGATGTTGAGGCTCTGGGTCAGTTTCAGCAGCGTCCGGTAGTCCTCACGGTTGCCGGTGCGTCGACCGCCTTGGCGGTCCGCGTAGTTCGGGGCGCTTGCAACGGCCGTGAAGGCGACATTGTCGCCGCCGATCACGAAGTCGTGCGCCGGATCGGGCGCGTGCATCGTGAACTCGCTCGGCACCGACGAGATCAGCTCGGTGATGAGCTCGGGGTCGAAGCGGACCCGTTCGTCGTCGATCTTGGCGCCGGCCTCGGCCCACATTTCGAGGGCGGTGGCGTGGAGGAAGTCCATCCCTGTGTCGCGCAGCACCTCCAGCGAGGCGAAGTGGATCGATTCGAGTTCGTCGTCGCTGACCACCCGGGTCGGTTCCATCGGCCGCTTGTACTGCCGCCACGGCACCTGTTGGGGCCCGGTCGGCCGTTCGCGCCGACCGCCCCGCCGACGCCGACCACCGGGCTCGCTGGTGTCGGTGGGCGTGTCCGTCACGATGCCTCGCTCATGGGTCCGGGATAGGACGTTTGGCTCCATCCGAGTTCGGCGGAGATGCGTTCGGCTCGTTCGAGCACGATGGCCGAGATGCGATCGGCGTCGCCCTCGGCCGGGAAACGGAAGGTGGGGCCGTAGACGTAGAGCACGCCGAGGGCGCGGCCCGAACCACCGATGACGGGTGAGGAACACGACGAGAGGCCGTCGACATACTCGCCGTGGCTCCACAGGTTCCGCCTCACCCGGGCTTGCCGGATGCGGGAGCGTAGCTTGTCAGGATCGGTGACCGTGTTGTCGTTGAAAGTGGCGAGGTTCCCGGCGAGATACCGATCGATTTCACGGTCGTCCCAGGTGGCCATCACGACAATGCCCGCCGATCCGGCGTGCATCGGGACGCGTGTGCCGGTCCAGTTCTCGGCCTGGATCGGTTTCGGGGCGTCGACCTGATCGACGGTGATCGTGTCGTCACCGGAGACAATCGAAAAGCAGGCCGCTTCGTCGAGTTCTTCGCTCAAATCGATGAGGTGGGGGTGGGCGATGGCCTCGAGGCTCGCGGTGGAGTCGGTGGTCGACACCATGCCGTGGACCAGCGGACCGATGTGGTAGCTGCCGTCGTCGCCGCGCACGACCGCCCCGGCGTGTTCGAGCGTGGCGAGCAGGCGACCGGTGGTGCTGGTGGCGAAGTTGACGCGCGTCGACAGGTCGACGAGCCCTCCGGGCTCTCGACCGATCTCCGACAGCAGCAACAGTGCGCGATCGACGCTCTGCACGGTCCCCATAACGAATGCGGATATTACCGCTGAGCGGGAAACAGTGCGTGGGATTCCCGCTGAGCGGGAATCGTCAATCGTGCTGAAGAATCCAGACCGTCAAGCCGATGATGCCGTGCAGTTCGGTGGTGACCCGCCAGCCCGACCGTTCGTACATGGCGACATTGTCGGGGTTCGTCGTTTCGAGCACCGCCGGCACACCGGTGGCAGCCGCTGCGTCGAGCCCGGCCTGGGCAACGAGTCGGGCGAGCCCCTCGCCCCGACGCCGAGGGTGCGATGCCAGCACGCCCAGATACCAGTGCGGCTCCGCGGTGATCGCTGCGTGCACCGCAGCGTCGTAGACATCCAGTCGTGCACGAGCGTCGCCGGGGAGCTCGAGCGCGGGAGCCGGAGTCTCCACGGTGCCGGCGGGCGGATCCCACATGGCGAGGGCGTCGCCGTCGCTGGTCATCCACACCGAGTCGGTGGCGATACGGCGCCGCAGCAGGTCGGCAGCAAACGCCAGTGCGAGCGGGCCGAACTCGGGATCGGCGCCGAAGAACGCTCGGAAAGCGGGGTCCTGATCGAACGCAGTGACGACCGTCGCGGCGAGGGTATCGAGATCGGTAGTAATAGCGAGACGGATGTCGATCACGGCGGAAGTCTGGCCCGAGACCATCCACCTCGCCAGCACGCCGTCCGCGGCGCAAGAACAGGTGCGCTCAACGCCCGGGCGTCTACTCCCCGCCGAGCCCCAGGGCGTCCAGCGCAGTGCGGGTGGCCCACTTGTAGTCCGACTTCCCGTTCGGGCTCCGGAAGAGCGAGTCGACCCGCACGATGTTCTTCGGGAGCTTGTAGCCCGACAGCGAACCACGGAGCCCGTCAACCAGGTCGGCGTCGCTGGGGTCGGCACCGTCAGCCAGTTCGACCACGGCGGTGACAGCGGCGCCCCACTGCGGATCGGGCACACCGACGACGTTGCAGTCGACCACCTCGGGCAGCGCCTTCAGCGCCTCCTCAACCTCTTCGGGATACACCTTCTCGCCGCCGGTATTGATCGACACCGAGCCACGGCCGAGCAGGGTCACCATGCCGTCGGCACCGATCGTCGCCCAGTCGCCGGGCACCGACCAGCGGATGCCCTCGAACTCCCGGAACGTCTCCGCCGTCTTCACCGGATCGCCGTAGTACCCGAGTGGGATCGGCCCGGTTACTGCCAACAGACCCGTCTCCCCCGACCCTGCTTCGACCCGCCGGCCGTCCTCGGTGAACACCGCTGCATTGGGACCGAGCGTAAACGTGGCCGTCTCGGTATCGCCGTCCCCCGTCGACTCCTTACCGGCGAAGCCGACACCCTCGCTGGCACCCAGGCTGTCGTTGGTGACGAGCGGTGACTCCTGCGCTCGGGCGTGGGCGAGGAGTCGGTCCTTGATTGCCTGGCTCCACATCACCCCCGACGAGGTGACCGAGCGGACTGTGCGGAGCTCGTAGGGCGTGCCGGCCTCGGCCGCCTCGTCGAGCGCCTCGACCATCGGTCGACAGAAGACGTCACCGACGATCGAGATCAACGAGCATTCGGTGCGCTGCACCGTCTCCCAGAGCTCGTGGGGATCGAACGACCGACCGGTGAGGGTGACAGTCGCCCCACCGGTGAACAAGGTGAAGATTGCGCCGATGCCGCTCGTGCCGTGCATCAGAGGCGCAGCCGCGAGCTGGCGCGGTGTCGCCCCGAACGAATCGAGAAGCGAGAGGATCGTCGCCACCTCGTGCGCCGTCGACGGGATCTCGACACCGAGTGGCGCAAGTGTCCGGGCGGTGAGCCCGACCAGGCTCGCGTGCGGCCACATCACGCCCTTCGGATGACCGGTCGTGCCGCCGGTGTAAAGGATCCAAAGATCGTCGGCGGAACGGTCGCGGCGAGCTGCCGGCATCGACGCCCTGATGATGTCCTCGTGGCGGTCGGCCCAATCCGGGCACTCACCGTCACCGACGTGGACCCACCGGCGGACCTTGGTGAGGTGAGGACGGACGACGTCGAACCGCTCGGCGAGCGTGTCGTCGAAGAACACTGCTTTCGCATCGCTGTTGTCGATCAGGTAGGCGAGCTCGTTCTCCACATAGCGGTAGTTCACATTGCACGGCGCAGCTCGGAGCTTGAACGCGGCAAACTCCGCCTCGAGGTACTCGTTGCCGTTGTAGAGCGCACACGCGACGTTGTCGCCTGCGCCGACACCGTCGGCCTCAAGTGCGGCGGCGAGCCGAGCGGCTCGATCGTCAAACTCCGTCCATGTGCGGACGACGTCGCCGTGCTGAGCGGCGAGCCGATCACCATGGTTGTCGGCGACGACTTCCCAGGCGGTAGCCAGATTGATCCCCATCGGGGGATCTTCGCACAACGGCGCACCCCATCGGACCTGATCGCCTGTGAGCCGTTTCGGGCCCACCGCTAGGGTTCGACGATGACCTCTTCCCGCCTCGGCCGCTCCGGTCTCGACATCTCCCGGTGCTGACAATGACCGACACCGACCCGATCCCTTGGCGAACCGACTCGATCCTGCCGTCACCCCCCGCCGGCACCGTCCCCGTGCTGCACGACCGCGAGTACCGGGTCGAGTCGTTCCTCCTCGACAACGGCAATCTCTTGATCCAGGGCGCCGTGCGCGATCAGAAGCCGCCGGGGGTCTACATCCCCGACGACCCCGAAACGCTGACGATGCACCACATGCAGGTCACGCTCGAGGTCGAGTTCCCGAGCCGGATCATCGTGAGCGTCAAAGCCCGCCTCCTCGCCTACCCCCACGACCTGTGCCCGTCGATCGAGCAGCACTACGACGAGCTCGTCGGACTGTCGATCGCCCGGGGGTTCACCAACAAGGTCCGAGAACTCTTTGGAGGACCGAGGGGATGCAGTCACACCACCGCCCTGCTCCAGGCGATGGCACCGATCGCGATGCAGAGCACCAAGAGCATCGAGTGCATCGAAGCCGAACAAGCGGGCGAGCCGAATCCGATCATCGTTCGGCCGCCCAGTGAGAGCTGGAAGACCCTCACCAACACCTGTCACGTCTGGGCCGACGACGGGCCCCGCAAGGCCGAGGTCGAGCGAGGCGGAGTGCAGACCATCCCTGTCGATATCCGACTTCAGCAGCTTGGGCGCAGCCCACGCACCTGAACGCCGCCTCCGCTCCGCAGAGAGGCATACAGGGAGCTTTCGGCGGGACGCGAGAACGGGCCAAGATGGAGAGATGCAGATCACCCCGGTCTCCAACGCCCTCGGCGCCAACGTGTCCGAAGTCGCCCTCGACGAGCTGACCGACGACGAGACGGCGCAACTCGTCGACGCGTGGTCCGAGTACGGCGTGCTGTTCTTCCGAGATCAGCACCTCACGCCCGATCAGCACAAGGCGTTCGCCCGTCGGTTCGGCGACATCGACATCAACCGTTTCTTCAACGCCGTCGACGGGCATCCCGAGATCGCCGAGGTTCTGAAGGAGGCCGACCAGACCGTAAACATCGGGGGCGGCTGGCACACCGATCACTCCTATGACCCCGCACCGGCCCGCGGCTCGATCCTGTATGCCCACGAGATCCCGCCGATCGGAGGCGACACCTGCTTCATCGGGATGGGGGCGGCCTACGACGCGCTCAGCCCGCCGTTGCAGGACATGTTGGGTTCACTGACCGCCACCCAATCCGGCGCGCACGTCTTCGGTCGCCAATCCCCCCACCGAGAACGCACGGCCGACCGCATCGGCAACCCCGATGCCGTTCGCGACGACGTCAGCCACCCCGTCGTCATCGCCCACCCCGACACAGGCCGGCCGATGCTCTACGTAAACCCGGGCTTCACCACGAAGATAGACGGGCTCACGATCCAAGAGTCACGAGCCCTGCTCGGCTTCCTCTTCGAGCACTGCAAGCGCCCCGAGTTCCAGATCCGTTTCAAATGGGCCCCAGGATCACTCGCCATGTGGGACAACCGCTCGACCTGGCATTTCGCCGTGAACGACTACCACGGCCATCGGCGGTACCTCCACCGGATCACGGTGGCCGGGTCGGAGCTGGCTGCGGCCTTCTGATGCTGAAGATCGGCATCGTCACGGGCAACGCCACCGCCGAATCGCTGGACCTGGTCACCGACGCCGAACGCCTCGGTGTCGAGTCGGCCTGGATTCCCGAGGCCTGGATGTTCGACGGTCTTACCCCGGCGGCCTACCTCGCCGGCCGAACCGAGACGATGCGGCTCGGCACGGCGTGCGTGCAACTCGGCTCGCGTTC
>PBTQ01000071.1 GCA_002729125.1 Acidimicrobiaceae bacterium
ACCACGCCGCAGGGATCACGGCAGCCACGAGGGCCGGGTTGAAGTTGTAGAAGGTGGCCACGATGACCTCGGCGGAGACCGGCCCGAGTGCCGCCCCTCGGCTCGCAAAGTAGTGATGATCGGAGGGCAGACCGAGGGCATCGAACTCCTCACTCGCTTCCGGCGCGAAGTAGATGAAGCCGTGCACGAGGTTGGTCATCGAACCGAGCCGGCCGGAGAGTTCGAGGAGATCACTCACGCTCGCAACCTAGGTGCCCGGGCCACACCGTTGCGGTTTTCAGCCGCTCGGTCATTGGGTGACCACCAACGGCTTACGTCGGTTCAGGGTCCGACGGTGCAGCTGCGTAGATCGACAGCGCGTCGAGCATGGCATCGTCGAAGCGCACCGGCCGCCCACGCTCGTCGATCAGCGCCGCTCGGAGGTCCTGGCTGCAGATCAGGTCGTCGCCCCGCAGAATCCGTTGGCGCCAGGTCGTGGTGACCCGCTTGAACTCCAGTACCTCGGTCTCGATCGTCAACTCGTCGAGTTCCTCGGCGCTGGCGTGGAACTTTGTCTGGATCTCCGACACGACGATCGAGCGACCGTTCGCTCGCATGCTTGCCAGCGAGTAGCCCGCTTCCGCCAGCAACTCGACCCGGGCCGACTCGAAGTACGAGACGTACACGGAATGGTTGACGTGGTTGTACGGGTCGAGTTCGTAGAACCGGACGCGGATGGTCGTGCGATGCGCGGTCACGGGACGAGAACCTAGTGGTCCGGCCGCGGCCGGGCCTGTGTGGTGCCGAGGTCGGCGCCGAGGGTCGAGTTCAGGAACGGGCCCGAAGCCGCCCAATCACCCGGAGGCTGCCGGCGACCGGAACATGGCCGAACTCTCGCGAATCTGCTCGAGTGGCATCGGTGTTGTCGCTGCTGATCGTCATGTCGTCCCCCCGCACCGACGCCACTCGTTTCACCAACCACATGCCCGGGTTGTAGGGGTGGCGGAGCACGCGAACCTGCCCGACGCGCGCTCTTTTGCTCTTCGAGGCGAAAACCAGGTCGCCGTTCGCATAGCTTGGGAGCATCGAGTCGCCCTCCACAACGAATCGGCGAATCGGTGCGAAAGCCATAGCGGGCAACATAGGCCCGATCCCGAACAGAAGGTGACCCCACCCATGACGAACCGTCTCTTCGACGGCGCCGAGAAGGCTCAGGCCCACTGCGACCTCTACTGCGGCGTCTACGACCCCGCCCAGGCAAAGATTGAGGCCCTGTCGTGCCTTAAGACCATCGCCAAGTACCACGGCTCCGACGATGAGCACTTCCGTGCCCGTTGCATCATCGTCAAGGAGCAGCGTGCCGAAGAGGTGAAGCATCACCTGATGGTCCTGTGGGCCGACTTCTTCGCCCCCGCCCACTTCGAGGCGTTCCCGAACCTCCACCAGCTCTTCTGGGACGCAGTCCACCAGGCCGGTGAGGTGAAGAAGTCCACCGACGCCGCCGTCTGCGAGCAGCTCCTCGCCTACATCGATGAGATTGCCGACGTGTTCTGGCAGACCGACAAGGGCAAGGACATGGGCGTCTACCCGCCCGCCTGATCCTGTCGATCACCTGATCTCGGTGATGGCGAGGCCTCCGGGCCTCGCCATCGTCGTTTTGTCCGTACCGGCGCAGCGTTGCTCGAGGCCGCAGGAACGAGTGGCGGTCGGAGGAGAATTGGCCCGTATTCAACCCGGCCGGATCCGCTAGCATCTGGGCGTACCGGCCTCCCCCCGAGGGTCACGTTGATCTGGATTCTGCTGGTGGCCCACCTCGTCGGGGTGGTCGCCGTTCTCTCACTTCCGAACCCCCGCCCTGCCTTCGCTGTCGCGCTTGCGGCGCCGTTGGCGAGTGCTGTGTGGGCTGCTTCCAGACTCGGCGGCGGTGAAATCGACACCGCCCGCCTCGACTGGGTCGAGGGCCTCGATCTCGCCTTCAGCTTCCGGGTCGGGCCGCTCGGCGCCCTGCTCGCCGTCCTCGTTTCCGGTATCGGCGTCCTCATCTTCGTCTACGGCCACGGCTACTTCGGCGGTGGCGATCGCCGAGGCTTCGCCGCAACCTTGCTTGCGTTCAGCGGCTCCATGCTCGGCCTCGTCTGGGCCGACGATGTCTGGACGCTCTTCTTGTTCTGGGAGGCCACGTCGGTCACCTCGTTCCTGCTCGTCGGCACCAAGTCCACCGACAGCACGGCGGTGACCGCAGCTCGTCGGGCGTTGCTGGTCACCGTTGCAGGCGGCCTCGTCCTGCTCGCCGGCCTCCTTGTTCTCGTCGATGTCGCAGGCACGGCGACCCTCAGCGAAATGGGTCCCGTCACCGGCGATCAGGCGACCGTCGCCGCCGTGCTCGTGCTGGTCGGTGCGTTCACCAAGTCCGCCCAGCTGCCCTTCCACGTCTGGTTGCCGGGCGCCATGGCCGCCCCGACCCCGGTGAGCGCCTACCTGCACTCCGCCACCATGGTGAAGGCGGGCATCGTGTTGATCGGGGTGATGCACCCCGTGCTCGGGGCGGTCGACATCTGGTCCGGTCTCGGCGTCACCGTCGGCCTGCTCACGATGTTCTGGGGCGCGATCGGCGCCCTGCGCCACGCCGACGCCAAGCTCGTGCTCGCCTGGGGCACGGTCAGCCAGCTCGGGCTGATGACCGCCATGATGTCGCTCGGCAGCGGGAAGGCCATCTTCGCAGCCGTCTCGCTCGTCGTGGCCCACGCAGTGTTCAAGGCGGCCCTTTTCATGGCCGTCGGCGAGATCGACATCCGCACCGGAAGCCGTGATCTCCGCTCCCTGTCGGGGCTCCGTACCTCCATGCCGGTCGCGTTCTGGGTCATGGTCTTCGCCGGACTGTCGATGGCCGGTGTGCCACCGCTGCTCGGCTTCCCTGCTAAGGAAGCGGCCATCGAGGCGTCGCTCAACGAGTCCGGTGCCTCCGGGGATCTCATCCTCGCCGGCGTCACGATCGGCTCGGTGCTCACCGTCGCCTACACCACTCGCCTCGTGCTTGCGCTCTTCTCCGACAAGGGCGGCGAGCCCACCGAGGTGACGCCGTTCCGGTGGGCGGCTGCAGCGCCATCGGTGCTGTTGTCCGCGCTCGGTGTTGTCGGGTACGTCCTGGCGCCCAGCGTCACCGACTGGGTCGTGCCGGCCGCCGCCACGCTCGAAACCACGTCAGCGGGGTACGCGTTGCTTCGGTGGCCGGGCCTCAACAGCACGGCCTTCTTGATCTCGATGGGCATCGTCGCCGGTGGCGCGATCATCGGTGCGGCAGCCGCTCGCCATTCGTCGCCGCCCGAACCGCTCGGTGCCAACAATGTCGACCGGCTTGTCGACCGCACCCTCGATCTCGCGAAGTGGACCACCGGCCGTGTCCAGCACGGCTCACTGCCGATCTACCTCGTCGTCATGGCCCTCGTGGCCTCGCTCGCCGTCATCCCGTTCCTCGGATCGATCGATGCCAACCAGCTCTACGCCTGGGATCGTCCGCTGCAGGCAGGCATGGGTACGACGGTCGTTGCGGCCGCGATCGCCGTTGCCGTCATTCGCTCCCGGATCGGGGCCGCACTCGCGCTCGGCGTGGTCGGCCTCGGCGTATCCGCTCTCTTCCTCATCCAGGGCGCACCCGACCTCGCTCTCACACAGCTGTTGGTCGAGACCGTCATCGTCGTCGGCTTCGTGATCGGCCTCGGCGGGCTCACCACCCAATTCCCCACCAACGGCTTCGTGTGGCGCAGCGTTCGCATCGGCACGGCGGTGCTCGCCGGCGCTGCCGTTACTGCTGCCCTTCTTGCCTCGGCCGAGGACACGCCGTCCAACCGTGAGGCACTCACCGCTGCGGCGGTCGATGAGGGCGGCGGCAACAATCTCGTCAACGTGATCCTCACCGACCTGCGCGCACTCGACACCCTTGGGGAGGTCGTCGTGTTGGTCGTTGCTGCGATGGGCGTGCTGGCCCTGAGCCGGGCCGACACCGCTCGCGGTGGCGGTGCCCCGCTTTCGGACGATGTGCGGAAGGTCCGCCGATGATCCGCGGTCGTTCGCCCGTTGTCCGCAGCGCGATCCGTGCCGCAAGTCCGCTTGCGCTCCTCGTTGCCGCCTTTCTTTTCTTCGCCGGCCACAACCAGCCCGGTGGTGGTTTCGCGGCCGGCCTCGTGATCGGCGCAGTTGTCGCGCTGCGCACCGTCGCCGGCATCGGCCGACCCCAGGACGCCACCCGTTGGTTCGCAGTCGGCACCGCATTGGTCTCGGCCGTCGCCCTCGCTCCGCTGCTCGGTGGCGAGCCGCTGCTCGATCAGGTCATCGTCTCCGAGACCCTGCCGCTGCTCGGCAAGGTCAAATCCGGGAGTGCGTTGGTGTTCGATGCGGGAGTCACGGCGATCGTCGTCGGCCTCTTCGTCGCTGTCTTCGACGGCCTCG
Source organism: Acidimicrobiaceae bacterium (assembly GCA_002729125.1). Classification (GTDB taxonomy): domain Bacteria; phylum Actinomycetota; class Acidimicrobiia; order Acidimicrobiales; family Aldehydirespiratoraceae; genus UBA11606. The sequence goes on from PBTQ01000071.1 coordinate 4,426, forward strand.
ACGCCGACGAACTCGGCCGCGACGAGGTGCATGTATGAGCATCACCCTCGCCCTCGTTGTCGGTGGCCTGACCTCGGTTGGCGTCTACCTCATCACCTCCCGGTCGCTCACACGCATGCTGCTCGGGTTCGCCCTGCTCGGTCATGCGGCCGTACTGGCGCTGCTCGCCGCCGGCGGTGAAGCCGGCGAGCGCCCGATTTCGGGGGACGCTCCGGTGGCCGAGCTGTCCGACCCGCTTCCCCAGGCGTTCGCTCTCACCGCAATCGTGATCTCGTTCGGCCTGACGCTCTTCCTGCTGGCCCTTGCTCGCCGGCAGGCCCAGCTGACGGGGGACGACCTCGTCGAGGACGATCTCGAAGATCGTCGCATCGCCATCGAGACCGAAGCCGAGGGGGACGACGCATGACCTCGCTCATCGGCCTCCTCATCGTCGTCCCGATGCTCGCCGCTGCGGTCGGCTTCGTCGCCGGTGAGCGGCAGTGGGTCCGCGACATACTCACCGTCGTCTCGCTCGCGGGCGCAACGGCGATCGCCGGCGTCCTGCTCGCTCATGTCGAGTCCGAGGGAACGGTCGTGCTCCGCGTTGGCGACTGGGATCCCGAACTCGGCATCGTCCTCGTCGTCGATCTGATGGCGGCGCTCGTGCTGCTTGTGGCGATGGCCACGATCCTGGTGGTGCAGCTCTTCGCGATCGGGCAGCGGCGCACTGCGTGGGGTGCCGACCCCCAGCTGTCCGGCCCGTTGCTGCTGGTGTTGACCTCCGGGGTGGTGCTCGCCCTCCTCACTGGCGACCTCTTCACGCTCTTCGTCGCCTTCGAGTTGATTCTCGTCTCCAGCTATGTATTGCTGACCCACCAGGGCCGTCGCGGTCAGATCCGTTCGGGCATGACGTATGTGGCGATGAACCTCTTCGCCTCGACCCTCTTCCTTGTCGGCCTCGCCGTCGTCTACGCCTCGACCGGCACGGTGAATCTGGCCTTGCTTGCGGAGCGCATCCCCGAACTCGACGATCCACTGCGATGGGGCATCGGCCTGTGGTTCCTTGTCGTCTTCGGTACTAAAGCCGCTATCTTCCCGCTGTTCTCGTGGCTTCCCGACAGCTACCCGACGGCGCCCACCACGATCACCGCCGTGTTCGCCGGTCTGCTGACCAAGGTCGGGGTGTACGTCCTGATTCGGTTCCATGTGTTGACCGGCATGGACGATCTCGGGCCGCTCATCCTCACCCTCGCCGGTCTGACGATGGTGATCGGTGTGGCCGGCGCGCTCGCCCAGGACGACGTCAAGCGCATCCTGTCGTTCCACATCATCAGCCAGATCGGCTACATGCTGATGGGCCTCGGTCTTTTCACCCTCGCCGGTATCGCGGGTGCCATCGTCTTCCTCGTGCACCACATCCCGGTGAAGACTGTGCTGTTCCTCGTTGGTGGGCTCATCGAGGAGCGGGAAGGCACCTCGGCGCTCGACAAGATCGGTGGGCTTGCTCAGCGTCAGCCGCTTCTCGCTGTGCTGTTTGCGCTGCCGGCGCTCAGCCTCGCCGGCATCCCGCCGTTCTCGGGCTTCGTTGCCAAGCTCGCGCTTGTCGATGCCGGCATCGAGAAGGTGGTGGTGCCGATCGTCGTCATCGCCCTCGCCAACAGCGTCCTCACGCTCGTGTCGATGGTGAAGATCTGGACCGGGGTGTTCTGGGGTTCTGGCGACGACGAATCGGCGACTCCGATCCGGATCCTTCGTCCCGGTCACCGCCTGATGGTCGGTGCCACGGCGGTTGCGCTGGTCGCTTCGCTTGCGATCGCTGCGTCCTTTGGTCCGCTGTGGGACCTAGGCGAGCGCGCTGCCGCCGACTTGATCGACTCGAGCGTCTACATCGAGGCGGTGGTGTCGTGAGGCTCCTGCGGCGTCACTTCCCGATCCGTCGGGTGATCCTCATCGTCGGCCTCGTCGCCGCGTGGTGTGCGCTCTGGAACCGGTTGTCGGTCGCGAACGTCGCGTCGGGTCTGCTAGCAGCGGTCGTCGTGAGCCACCGAAGCATCGGCCCCCCCGGTATCGGTGGGATCCGTCTCCGTCCCCTCCTGAAACTTGGTGTGATCGTCGGCCAGGACCTTGTCATGTCGACGTTCAACGTTGCCTATGAGGTCATCACCCCGACCGACTACACCGAGGAAGCGATCATCGGCGTCGATCTGCCGAGTAACGCTCGGGCCCACATGATGCTGATCGCGGTTGCGGTCACCGTCACGCCGGGCACCGCCGTGATCGACGTCGACCCCGACACCAGCCGGATCTACCTCCACATTCTCCACGCCGAGCGGGCCGAAGCCACTGCGGAGCATGTGCAGGAACTCGCCGAACTCGCCTGTCGGGCCCTCCCGATGCCCACCGATTCCGAGGTGCCGTCGTGATCGCCAGCATTGCGCTCATCGTTTTCGGGCTCACGTTCGTCGCTGCCGGTATCCGTGCGGCCATCGGTCCAACGCTCGCTGACCGTGTCGCGGCCCTCGATGTCGGTGTCGTGTCGATCATGAGTGCGGTGGCGGTGGATGCGGCCGACACCGGCTCGACCCGCCTCGTGCCAGTGCTCGCCGTCATGGCGATCGTCGGTTTCACGGCCACCGTCGCTGCGAGCCGCTTCATTGAGCACGAGGGGAGCGCGACATGAGCCCAGTCGCCGCCGCCTTCGTCCTGCTCGGCAGTTTTGTGTCGCTACTGTCCGGCATCGGCGTGCTGCGGTTTCGGACCCCCTACGCCCGGTTCCACGCAGCTGGCAAGGCCAGCCCGATTGCCTTCCTGCTCGTCGCGATCGGCGCGTCGCTCGAGACCGGCTGGGCCGGTCGGGCCGAGTTCGTCGTCGTGGCGGCGGCTCTTGTGTTGACCCTGCCGGTGGCGGTGCATCTCTTGTTCCGGGCCGTGCATCGCACTGAACCGGTGCCGATCGGGCGCGACGACCTGGCCGCCGATACCGGCATCGATCCCGACTGACCCTCAGGTACCGGTCCGTACGAATCCGGACCATTGTTTGCATTGTTCGGACAGTGGGGGCAGATTGCAGGTCATGCCACTCGTGCCGCTCGACCGCACCGATCCGATGCCGTTGTGGGCGCAACTCGAGGCTGATCTGCGCCGCCGGATCGATGTGGGGGATTTTGGTGACGGTCGGTTCCCGACCGATCTCGAGCTCACCGAGGGCTATGAGGTCAGTCGTCACACCGCGCGCGAAGCGATCCGCCATCTCAACAAGACCGGGATCCTGAAGCGTGAGCGGGGCCGCGGCACGGTCATCAACCGCAGTGAGTTCGAACAACCGCTCGGCACCTTGTACTCGCTGTTCCAGTCGATCGAGTCGACCGGAACCGAGCAGACCAGCGAGGTGCTGGAGTTGGCGGTGGTCGCCGATTCGATTGCTGCTGCCCAGCTGGAAATCGACGAGGACACCGAGCTGTTTCATCTCGCCCGGCTCCGGCGAGCCGGCGGAGAGCCGCTCGCCGTCGACCGAGCGTGGCT
>PBTQ01000072.1 GCA_002729125.1 Acidimicrobiaceae bacterium
CCATTCCCTCGATCGGCTCGGTGACAATGTAGAAGTGCTCGCACGCCTGAAGCGGGACGTTCACACCGATCTGGGCAGCAAGGTGGCGGGTCCACATGCCGGTGGCGAGCACAACGATCTCCGCCTCGATCTCACCCTGCTCGGTGACGACACGGGCAATCTTGCCGTCCTTGGTCTTCAGTTGCGTGACGGCGACGTTCTCGATGACCGTTGCGCCTCGGGCCTTGGCGCCCCTGGCGAGCGCCATCGTGGTGTCCACCGGCGAGGTCTGCCCGTCGCGCGGGATGTACAGCGCGCCGACGAGATCGTCGGTGTGCATGTGCGGGAACCGTTCGGCGGCCTCGTCGATCGAGATCTCTCGGCACTCGACGCCGACCCCATCGGCCATCGTCGCCCCCCGGCGAATCTCCTCCCAGCGTTGTTCATTGTCGGCAACCTGGATCGAGCCGGGCGTGCGGTAGCCGGTGGCCTGGCCGGTTTCATCCTCGAGTTCCTCGAACAGGCGGGCCGAGTAGGCCGCCAACTTGGTGAGCGACTGCGTCGACTTGAGTTGACTCACCAGGCCTGCGGCGTGCCACGTGGTGCCGGCGGTGAGGGTGTTCTGCTCGAGCACCACGACATCGGTGATCTCCCGACGGGTGAGGTGATAGGCGATGCTGGCGCCGACAATGCCGCCGCCAACAATGACGACCTGGGCGCGATCGGGAACGCTAGGCATGGCGGCGCAGACTAGTCCCTCGCCAGGACGGCGGATACCGCCGAACAGGGCCTCCCGATCTTGACGTGCCCGGGCGGACCCGCTGCGTCTCCGGACCCTCGGTCGAGCGCCGGGAGTGGGTCAGCCGTTCACGGCTGCGATGACCTCGGCCTGCTTGTCGAGCATCGGCAGCAGGGTTTCGGCGTCGGCCGGCGGCAACCCGAAGATAAAGCGGGAGACGCCACCCTCCTCGTGCCCCTTGGCCACGTCGGCGTTCACCGGTGCCATGTAGAGCGAAAGTTCGATCTCGGCGATGTCACGGTCGTTCTTATCGCACTCCTCGGCCAGCACGGGAAGGTCGTCCATGATCGTGCCACCCCGGCCATTGATCGGCATCCAACCGTCGCCATAGCGGGCGGCCCGCCGTGGACCCCACGGTGAGGCACCACCGACGTGGATCGGCGGGTGGGGCATTTGGACGGGCTTGGGCTTGGAAAAGATCGGGTCGAAGTCGACAAACTCACCGTGGTATTCGGCCGGGTCGGCGGCCCAGATCGTCTTCATCGCCTCGATGCGCTCGCGCATCAACTTCCAGCGCGTGTGGAACGCTGTGCCGTGGTTTTCCATCTCCTCGGCGTTCCATCCACCGCCAACGCCGAAGAGAAAACGTCCGTTCGAGACATGATCGATCGAGGCGACCTCTTTCGCCGTGGTGATCGGATCGCGTTCAACGACAAGACAGATTCCGGTGCCGACCTTGAGGTTCTCGGTGGCACTGGCCGCAGCGGTGAGCGCCACGAACGGATCCATCGTCTCGTAGTACATCTGCGGCAGGTCGGCGCCTCCGGGCCACGGGCTCCACCGGCTGGCCGGGATGTGGGTGTGTTCGGCAACCCAGTACGACTCGAAGCCACGCTCCTCAAGCGCCCGAGCGAGTTCGGCCGGATGCATCGCATCAGCCGTTGGGAAGATGCAGACGCCGAAGTCCACGACTAGACCGCCGGTGCCGGCGTGGCTTGGAGGGTCTCTGCGACCTTCTCGCTGACGACCCGGCTCGAACCACCGGGCTTCATCGAAACGCCGTAGAGACAGTTTGCAGCCTCCATCGTGCGCTTCTGGTGGCTCACCAGCAGCAGCTGGGCGTCGGCCCGGAACTCCTCAACGAGCGAGAGGAAGCGATGGAGATTGACGTCGTCGAGCGCGGCCTCGACCTCATCCATCACATAGAACGGCGACGGGCGGCTCCGGAACACAGCAAACAGGAACGCCAGGGCGACGAGGGTGCGCTCACCGCCAGACAAGAGCGAGAGCTTCTTGACGTTCTTGCCTGACGGCTTGGCCGAGATCTCGATACCGGTGTTGAGCAAGTCGTCCGGCGTAGTGAGCGAGATCGAGCCCTGACCACCGGGGAAGAGTGTCTCGAACAGCTGGGTGAAGTTGACCGACACATCGGCGAACGCCGAAGCAAAGACCGTGACGATCTCCTCGTCGATCGAGGCGATCACCTTCGACAGCTCCCGGCGGGTCGACCGGATGTCGTCGAGCTGGCCCTGCAGGAACGAGTGCCGCTCCTGCAACGCCTGGTACTCCTCGAGGGCGAGCGGATTGACCGGACCCATGATGTCGAGCTCGCTCTCGAGGATGTCGACCCGGCGACCCGGATCGATGCCATCCGACAGCTCCGGGCACGGCGCCGACACGGCGACGTCGGGAGCGAGATCATGGTCGGAACGAAGACGGTCGACGGTTGCTTGCAGGCGAGTCCTGAGCTCGGCCTCCTCGACCTCGGCCTTAGCCATGACCGATCGCAACTCCTCCAACTGCTTCTCGGCCTCGCCTCGACGACGACGGAGACTATCGAGACGCTGCGTGATCTCCTGCGCAGCCTGCGACTGGCGGCGACGACGCTCACGCACGTCGGCGAGACGGAGATCGACGACGGCAGCCCGGCGCTCGACTGAAACCGTCAGGTTCGCAAGCACAGCCGCTCGTCGGTCGAGCGCGATCCGCTGCCCCTCCGCAGCGGCACGCTGCTCTACGTCGCGTTCGAGGCGTTCGTCGAGTTCGGTGAGACGGGCGATGAGCGACGTGCGTCGTTCGTCGAGACTGGCGGCCCGGACCCCGACGTCGGTGCGCAGCGAGCCGACCATGGCGGCCCGCTCCTCGATCTCGGCGCGGGCGGCGGCGAGTCGGCGACCGGCTTCGAGCGAGGCTTCCTTGGCCGCCTCGAGTTCGGGCAACTGTGTCTCGAGTTCGTCGACCCGAGCCGTCTCGCGTTCGAGACGCCCTGCAAGTTCATCAAAACGAGCCTGCAGCGTGTCGGCCTCGGTCGTGACCTCACGTCGATCAGCATCGGTGAGCTGCAAGGTGTCGGCCGCCGCAGTCAACCCCTCCTCGATGCCGGCGAGACGCTGAGCAAGCTCATCGGCCCGAACCGAACGCTCGGCAAGCTCGCGTCGAGCCTTGGTGGTGGCGTCGGCGGAAGCGGCGCAGACCACTCGAGTGCGCTCGACCTGCGCTTCAGCTTCGGCGAGCGCTGCACCCGTGGCGCCCGGACCGGCCGAACCGATGCGCCAACCGCGGGCACCGAACCGGTCGCCGGTGCGGGTCACGACGACCTGACCGGGGCGTGCGAGCGCCTGATCGAGCGCAGCTTGCCAGTCACCGTCGACGGCGATCGCGTCGGCGAGCAGCGCGTCGAGCAGATCATCGACCGCAGCATTGGTGCCCGAGACGTGGCTCCGCACGGACTCGGCGCCTTCAGCCCGAGTGCCAGTGCGGCTGCCGAGGGCGAGGACGGCACCGATTGCGTCGCCGGAGGCGAGTTCGATCAGCGCGAGCCGGGCGGTATCGGTGCCGTCAACGATCACGGCCGCAAGGGCGTCGCCGGCAGCAGCCTCGAAGGCGGCTTCCCAGCCCGCCTCGACCGCGACGAGGTCAAGGAGCGTGCCGAGCACGCCGTCGATGGCGGCGAGGCGCTGAGCACCACTGCGAGCGCGTGCCTCATCGAGCGCTAGGGTCAATGCTTCGGCGCGAGCGACCCAACGATGATGATCGGCATCGGCGTCGATTTGCTCGGCCTGGTGGGTAGCGACGTGCTCCTCAGCGGCCTGACGGGCGGACTCGGCCGCCTCGTGGGCTGCGACGAGCGGCTCCTCTTCGTCGTGGAGAGCGCCAAGGTCGGCTCGTCGCCGGGCTGCGTCCGCTTCGAGATCCTGACGCTTCTGCTCGAGCTCGGTGAGCTTGGCCTTGAGCCGGTCCGATTCGCTCTCGCCGCGCTCGATCGCGGCGCGAAGTGCGCCCAGCTCGCCACGGACCTCCGAGGCCTGCCCGGTCGGCACCGGAACACCGTCTCCCCATTCCGCCTGGAACGCATCACGGTCACGGGCAAGCGTGGCTTCCTCCTCGGCGAGCCGTTCGGCATCGGGGCCGAGTTCGTCGAGCTCATTCGTGACCGCGTCGAGGTCGGCGCGGCACCGGGCCGCCTCGGCCTCCATGTTGGCGATGACCGCTCGATCGGCAAAGGCCGAACGATCGCGCTCGACCCCGCGGAGTCGTTCGGCAAGCACCGCCGAAAACCCTCGCCCGCGCTGGTTCATCGATTCCAGGCGGACGAGCGTGTCGCCGAGATCATCGCCGCCGTGGTCGGCGAGCGCTCGTTCGTCGGCTAACACCGAAGCGTGGAGGTCGTCGAGTTCGGCTCGGGTGGCCCGCTCCTGTTCGATCTTCGTGGCGCGCAGTTCACTATTCGCGGCGAGTCGTGCGCGCAGATCGGCGACATCACGCCCGGCGAGATGGACTCGCAGCGCAGTGAGTTCCTCGATGAGATCGCCATGGCGGCGCGCCGCCTCGGCCTGCTTCTCCAACGGGCGCAGACCGCGGCGCACCTCGCGCATGAGGTCCTTGACCCGGGTGAGGTCGCCGTCGGTGGCGGTGAGACGGCGTTCGGCTCGGTCCTTCCGCTTCCGGAACTTCAGCACGCCGGCAGCCTCTTCGATGATCGCCCGGCGATCCTCGGGGCGGGCGTTGAGCACGGCATCGATCTGGCCCTGGCTGACGATCACGTGCTGCTGACGGCCGACACCACCGTCGGACAGCAACTCGGTGATGTCGAGCAGGCGGCACGGCACCCCGTTGAGGGCGTACTCGGAGTCACCGCTGCGGAAGAGCGTGCGGGTGATCTTCACCTCGCTGAACTCCACGGGGAGCGTGCGACTGTGGTTGTCGATGGTGAGCGAAACCTCGGCGCGGCCGAGGGCGGACTTGTTCTGGCTGCCGGCAAAGATGACGTCGTCCATCTTGCCGGACCGCACGGCGGACGGCGCCTGTGCACCGAGAACCCACGCAATGGCATCGACGACGTTCGACTTGCCCGAGCCGTTCGGACCCACCACGACCGTGACCCCTGGTTCGAGATCGATCGAGGCAATGTCAGCGAACGACTTGAAGCCCTTCAGCGTGAGGTTCTTCAGATGCATCGAGACGAACTTAACAACCCAAATTACATCCGTGTAGTCCTGACCCCTGGGGAAAAAGATTCGGCCCTGGGGAAATTCGGTGTCCCCTGTGGATTGCCTGTGGAAATCCGCATAGACCGATCAGGCCGACGCGGCCTTCCGGACGAGGGTCAGACCTGAGTGTCGCAGAAGTAGGTCCAGACGCCGCCGAACTTCACCCGCTGGATCGGGAGGCGGCTCCGGTTACTCAGATCACCGTGCTTGCCATAGACCGCCAAGTGCTCGGCATAGTCACCAGGCACACCGAACGGATCGACGAACGGGCGATCAGGCAACGATGTCCCGCGGTACTTGATGGCGTCGTAGAGCGTGCCGACCAAGGCGCGATGGAGACGACGAATCTCCTGACTCGACAGCGAGTTGCTCAGACGGTCGTAGCGCAGACCGGCCTCGAAGAGGATCTCGTCGGCGTAGAGGTTGCCGATGCCGACGACGAAGGTGTCGTCGAGAAGCAGGGTCTTGAGTTTGACGTTGCGTTGCAGCAGGGACCGGCCAAACTCAGTCCACGAGACTGGTTCGTCGACCGGATCGAGGCCGTGATCATCGAGTTCGGGGATCTCGTCGGCGAGCGCTCCGGTGTCAACGACGAACATCTCAGCAGTGCTGTCGGGATCCAACAGGCGGAGCTGACCGTGCTGAGTGAAGGTGATGACCACCTCGGTGGAGTCCTCGACCTTGTTCTTGTTGGCGTTTCGTCGCAGCGAACCGGACGAGCCGAGGTCGACCACCAAAGTCGAGTCGCCGTCGAGCACGATGAGAAGATGAAGCCCACGCCGACTGACGCCGGTGATCTTCATGTCATTGAGTTGGCCGGTGAACGCCTTGCGGTTCTTGTAGCGCTTGAGCACGGCCATGCTCGACGCCTCGACCGTCTTCACCTTCTTGCCCACTAGGTCGCGATCGAGTTCCCGGCGAACCGTCTCGACCTCGGGTAGCTCAAACATCATCACGGACTCCATCCTGTGCCGAACGCCGCTGGTATGCGGCCCGGGCCGCCTTCTGCTCGGCTTCTTTCTTCGAGGTGCCGGTTCCGGCCCCCAACCGTTCTCCACCGACCGCCACCGTTGCGTGAAACCGCTTGTGATGGTCGGGCCCGCTCTCCGTCAACGCATACACGGGAGGCGTGAACCCGTCGTGTGCCGCTACCTCTTGGAGGCGGGTCTTGAAGTCCTTGTCACCAGGTCGCTCGGCGGCCTGGTCGATGCGTTCGCTGAGCTGCTCGAGCACGAGGCGACGGACCGGCTCGACACCACCGTCGAGGTACATCGCACCGAGGACGGCCTCGACCGCATCAGCCAGGATTGACGCCTTTTCTCGACCGCCGGAAGCATCCTCGCCTTTACCGAGGCGCAAATCGAGCCCGACCCCGAGTTCGAGGCCGACCTCGGCGAGCGTGGTCGACGAGACGACCGCAGCCCGTGCCTTGGCCAGCTGCCCCTCGGGTAGATCAGGGAAAGCCGAGAACAGGTGGTCGGTCACCACGACACCGAGCACGGCATCGCCGAGGAACTCGAGCCGTTCGTTCGACTCGTCGCCGGGCTGCTCGGCGCACCACGACCGGTGAGTGAGGGCATGAACCAACAAACCCGGCTCAACGAAGTGGTAACCGAGTCGCTCCTCGAGCGTGGTGGACGGCGCCGCGGAGAACAGGGGTCAGCCCAACTTGGCGACCACGTAGTCGACCGCATCGCGGACGGTGCGGAGGTCCTCGAGGTCCTCGTCTTCGATCCTGAAGCCCGTGGTGCGCTCGGCGACCTCCTCTTCGATGGCCTCGACCAGCTCGATCAGGGCGAGCGAGTCGGCATCGAGATCCTCTGCGAAGGCGTCGCCTTCGTTGATCTCGGACGGCTCGATCTCCAGGATCTCGGCCAAGCGGTCCTTCACGAGTGTCACGACGTCATTGCGTTCCATCGGCTCCCCCTCGACGTGGGTTTCGGCGGGCACGGTGTTCTCCCCCGGCGAATCGGCTTTCCAGGCCCCATTTCGCATCACACGCGATTCAAGGCAGGCGCACCCTACCCGTTTCGCGCCTTGCGCGCTTGTGAACGAGCGCAGGAATCCCGTGATTGTGAGGCGATGGACCGAGATCAGTCGACGACGGAAGCTGCCGCTGTGGTTAGGTGATCGACCATCTCGACCTCGACCATCTCCGAGGCGACGCGGATGGCGTTCACCATGGCGTCGGGACTCGACGAGCCGTGGGAGATCACGCACACACCCTTAACGCCGAGCAGCAGCGCGCCACCGACAGAATCGGGGTGCAATTCGCTGACCATCGTGTCGAGTGCGGGACCGAGCGCAGCGCCTGCAGCACGCGTCTCGTCGTCGGAGTCGAGCGCCATCAGCAGGCGGCTCATGATCGCCCGCATCGCACCCTCGAGCGTCTTGAGGGTGACGTTGCCGGTGAACCCGTCGGTGACGATGACATCGGCTTCGTTGGTCATGACGTCGCGGCCCTCGACGTTGCCGATCCACTCACAGTCGATGGCGGCGGCCCAGGCCGGGTCGCTCAGGAACTCGAAGCACTCCTTGACGAAGGGACTGCCCTTCCCGGCTTCTTCGCCGATCGACAACAGGCCGACCTTGGGGCGCTCGATACCAAAGCGGTCGCGGGCGTACACACCGCCCATCTGGGCGAACTCGACGAGCCACTCGGGCTTGCACTCGGCGTTGGCGCCAGCGTCGAGCAGAGTGGTGGGGGTTGAGCCAGGGACAGGGATCGGCGTAGCGATCGCCGGACGCTGGATGCCCTTGATGCGACCCATGCGCAGCAGAGCGGACGCCATCGTGGCGCCGGTGTTCCCCGCAGAGACCATTGCCGAGGCGTTGCCGTCTCGGACCGCCTCGGCGGCCCGAACGAGCGAGGAGTCTTTCATCTTGCGAACACTCGAGCCGGGCTCGGCGTCCATGGCGATGACTTCGGAGGCCTCGATGATTGGCATATCGCCGGTATCGCCCATGTCGCCGGGCCTGCCGACGAGAACGACAGGCACACCGAGTTCGTCGACCGCGCGCTTGGCTCCCTCGACAATGGCGTCGGGGGCGTTGTCACCGCCCATGGCATCTACAGCGATGGGCAGCATGTGATCAGTCGACCTCGATCGCCTGACGGCCGGCGTACCAGCCGCAATTAGCGCAGGCCCGGTGCGGGCGCTTCGAGGCGCCGCAGTTCGGGCAGGTGCTGCGAGCGGTGCGACCGACGCGCCACGCCGAGGCCTTGCGACTCCGGCTCTTCGACTTGGACATCTTCCGCTTCGGGACAGCCATGATGCGTTCCTGCTGTGCGTTCTAATTGCCGACGCGAGTCGTCGGCACAACCACAGCAGGTTAGCGACCTCTGGGGCCGGTTCCCCACCCTTGACGGTGGAGTCGTCGAAGTCGGTGATCAGCCGTCGAAGGTCAAGCCGTCGAGCGCTGCCCATCGCTCGTCACGAGGCGTTGGCGCGTCCTCAACCGGTTCGACATGTGCCATCGCCGGAAAGCGGTCGGGCTCAGGTCCGACGCAGTCCTCACGGCACACCGGGGCGAGCGGCAGCCCGAGTAGCGCGAGTTCGCGCACGACTGGGGCGAGATCGATGCGTTCGTCCTCGATCGGCCAGGTCTCGCCCTCGGTCGGGTGACGCTCGAAGATTTCGCGCATTTCGACCTCAAGAGGCTCGACCACGTCCTCGAGGCAGCGGCGACACGGCATGCGGGACTCGCCGCGCACCGTGCCGACGGCCACGATTCCTTCGGTCGCTGCCTCGACGACCAGGTCGACGTCGAGCCGGCCATCGAGAACGCATCGCTCCCCCACCTTTAGGTCGGGCAGGACGAGCAAGGCGCTGACGTCACGTCGCGTGCCGGTTCGACGTTGGAGTTCGACGACGTCGACAACGAGTCGGTCGGCACCGCTGGCGGACAACCCCATCATCACTCGTCCTGATCGAAAAAGCCCTCGGAGGTTTCCGGTTCGACCGGCGCAGGAGCCGGCTCGGCCTCGCGGCGTTCCGCCCCCTGCAGTCGGGCTCGACCCGAGGCGACCGTCGTCATCGTGCGTTCGAGCACGACCTCCATGGCGCCAAGCTTCTGGTCACACCAGTCCTCGGTCTCGAGCTTCAGATGTCGGGCCCGTTCCTCGGCGTCGACCACAATCGAACGAGCCCGCTCCTCGGCCATCTTCACCAGCTCAGTGCGCTGCACCATCTGCTCAGCCTGCGAACGCGAGGTGGCGATGATCTGATCGCCTTCGGCTTGGACCCTGGCAAGAAAGTCCTGACGCTCCTTCAGCAGCCAACGCGCCGCACGCAACTCCTCGGGGAGTGCCTGTGCAGCCGCCTGCAACACGGCGAGCACCTCGTCCCTGTTGATCATCGATGATGCGGACAACGGCATCGGCCGCGCCTGCTCGATCAGTTCGATCGCCTGTCGAAGCAGCGCCTCAGCTTGAGGCGAGCGGTACTCCGGCGGCAGTGCGCCCTGCTCCCCGCTCACCCGAATCGTTCCTTGATGCGACGGTTGACTGCCTCCGGCACCATCGACGACACATCGCCGCCGAACTTGGCGATCTCTCGAATGAACTTCGATGCGAGGAACGACGATTTTGACGCCGAGGGGATGAAGAGGGTGTGCACCCCCGAGACGGCGTTGTTCATCTGCGCCATCTGGAGTTCGTTCTCGAAGTCCGACACGGCGCGAAGACCCTTGATGATGAAGTCGGCTTCGATCTCTTTAGCGAGGTCGACCACCAGCGACGAGAACATCGTGATGCTCACGTTGCCGAGATGACCGACCGACTCGTGGATCATCTCCTCACGTTCGTCGAGGCTGAACGAGCCACCACCCTTCTGCGGGTTGCGCATCGCAGCCACGACCACCGCGTCGAACAGCTCCGACGCGGTCGTGATGATCTCGATATGGCCGTTGTGGACCGGGTCGAACGAGCCCGGATACAGAACACGAGTCACGGTGTCTCTCCCTGCGCACTCGCCGTCGCGAGCATGACCACGGTACCCCCGTAGCGCTTCCGCCGGTGCACCTCCCACGAATCGGGCACGACGACCTCGCGATCGGACTCGATCACGACACGTGCGCCGCCCGGGACCGCGGCCAGGAGTTCGTCCCACTGATCAAAGCCGTAAGGCGGGTCGAGCAGGACCAGGTCATAGTGACTTCCCTCGGCTGCGGTGCGCTCTAGATGCGCCAGCGCGTCGCTAGGCACGACGCGACCCTGGGAACCGAGCTGCAGTGTCTCGAGGTTCTCGCGAAGTGCCGCCAGTGCGTCGCGTCCGGTCTCGACGAAGGTGGCGTGCAGAGCGCCGCGGGACAGTGCCTCGATCCCGAGTGCGCCGGAGCCGGCGAAGGCATCGAGTACTTGGGCACCCTCGATGGCGTCGAGTGAGAACAGGGAGTTGAACATCGCCTCCCGTACCCGATCGGAGGTCGGGCGTGTGTCGCTCCCGTCAGGGGTGACGAGTTTGCGCCCACCGAAATCTCCTGAGACCACACGCATGTCGACAGTGTGCCCCTTTCGAGCCGGTTCGGCGTACGGTCGGGGTGTGGCGATTCCGACGACCATCACGTGTGTCGACTGCGGCGGCGTCTGCTCGTTGATCAGCTACGAGCCCGACGACGGCTGGGAACCAGGTGACATCGTCGCCTTCCGGTGCCGGGACTGTCTCGATCGTTGGGATGTCGAACTCACCGCCGAGGACATCGAAGCGTGAGTCTCGACAAAGGCTGACCGGGAAGGTCCTCTCCTCTGTCCGGATGCTGATCAACAGCGGCCCTCGATCGCTTGATC
>PBTQ01000073.1 GCA_002729125.1 Acidimicrobiaceae bacterium
GATGATCACGATGATCACGATGATCACGATGATCACGATGATCACGATGATCACGATGATCACGATGATCACGATGATCACTCGGGCCACGACCACAGCGGCGTGGATCCTCACTTCTTCACCGACCCGGCTCGCATGGCGGCTGCCGTCGATGGCATCGCGGCTTTCCTGATCGCCAACGTGGCGGGCATCGACGCTGACATCGTCACTGAGGCCGCCGAGGCCTACCACGAAGAGCTTGAGGCCCTAGACGCCGAGGTCGCAGCGCTCGTCGCCGGCATTCCGGCAGAGAACCGAGTGCTCATCACCAACCACGAGGTGTTCGGCTATTTCGCCGACCGCTACGGCTTCGAGGTCGCTGGCGCGATCATCCCGGGTGGTACGACCCTCGACGGCACCAGCGCCGGTGACTTGGCCGAGCTTGCTGAACTGATCACCAACGAAGGCGTTCCAGCAATCTTCTCCGATGCCTCTGCGTCAGATCAGCTTGCGCAGACCCTTGCCGGCGAGGTCGGCGGCGTCGTCCAGGTCGTGGAACTCTTCACCGAATCCTTGGGTGACAACGACTCCGAAGGCGCCACCTACATCGACATGGTGCGCACCAACGCCACTCGAATCGCTGAGGCTCTGGCATCCTGATCGGGTGATCGAGTTCTTCGCAGAGGCCTTTGAGCCGACCTTTATGCAGCGAGCGCTCCTCGCGAGCCTCGTTGCGGTCGTCGCCACCTCCATCGTCGGCACGTGGGTCGTCCTGCGCGGCTTGTCGTTCTTGGGCGATGCGTTGGCGCATGGCGTCATCCCCGGCATCGCCTTGGCGGTGCTCTGGGGCTTCAGTCCGGTGGTGGGCGCGTTTCTATCTGCTCTCGTGATGAGTGGACTCGTGACGGCGGTGTCTGCTCGCACAACCGTTCGGGAGGACACCGCCATTGGTCTGCTCTTTGTCGGCATGCTTGCGTTGGGGGTGGTGATCGTGTCCCGGGCCCGGTCGTTCACGATCGAGGTCACCGCACTTCTCTTTGGCGATGTGCTGGGCGTCACCCCAGACGACATCCGCACGCAGATGACCGCAGCGGCAATCGTGGTCATCGTCTCCGTGATCTTCTACCGACCGTTCCTTGCGCTTACGTTCAACCGCAACAAGGCGCTCACGCTCGGCATGCGGCCGGGTCTCTCACAGGCAGTGCTGCTCTCGCTTCTGGCCCTCAGCATTGTCGCCAGCTTCCAGGCGATCGGCACGCTGCTCGTCTTCGGTCTGTTGGTCGGTCCGCCGGCCACAGCGATGCTGCTGGTGAAGCGAATCCCGATGATCATGGTGGTCGCCACCGCCTCAGGCGCAATCGCCGTCACGCTGGGCCTTGCGATCAGCTTCCATTACGACACAGCGGGCGGTGCCACCATGGCCGGCCTCTCGGTGCTGCAGTTCTTCACCGTGTTCATCGCCCAGGAGATCCGGGCTTCGCTGCGCAACCGCGAGCTGACGCCTGCCACCGCCTGACCGTCTGCTCAATCGGAACGCGACGATCTCGACCGGCCAAGCCTGACGGTGCTCCGGCAACGGCCGGGAGCTCTTTTGTCGGTCGCGCCGGCGCCGGCGCCGGCGCCGACCGTCGGATGTCAGAGTGCCTTGGGCGCGCAGCACCGGTGCCCTTGGGCCTCGGTGAACCGGGCTCCGCTACGTTGGGCCGCAGGACCGAGGAGTTCGTAATGAGTCGATCAAGCTTTGTGCGCAACGATGTCGCCGATTACGCAGAGAAGCACAGCACGCAGCCCGACGAGGTGCAGCAGGCGCTCATTGCGGCAACGCAGGAGAAGGCCGGGGCGTTTGCTGCGATGCAGATCGGACCGGATCAGGCGGCGTTCATGAGTATCCTCGTTGCGACGCTGCAACCAAGGTTCGCTGTCGAGGTCGGCACTTTCACCGGCTACTCGGCGCTCTGTATAGCTCGCGGGCTCGAGCCAGGCGGCAGGTTGCTGTGCTGTGACATCAGCGAGGAATGGACTTCAATCGGTCGCGTGCACTGGGAGATGGCGGGGGTCGCCGACCGGATCGATCTCGTGCTTGCGCCGGGCCTCGACACGCTCCAGGCGTTGCCAAAGAACAAAACGATCGACTTCGCGTTCATCGACGCGGACAAGCCCGGCTATCTCGCCTACTACGAGGAGATCCTGCCTCGCCTCGCCCTGCGGGGCACCATTCTCTTCGACAACACCCTCTGGTCCAGCCAAGTACTCGACGACTCAGGCGCAGATGACGAGAACACGGTGGCGCTTCGAGCAGTCAACGAGTTCCTCGCGTCCGACGACCGCGTCGACGTCGCCCAACTCACCATAGGCGACGGCATCACGATGGTCCGCCGCAAGAGCTAGACCTTCGCGGTCTAGATCTTCACGACCCCGACCGTGGCGCAACGACCCTCATTAGCGAGGCAACTCACCAGCAGGTCGTGATGGAGAAAAAGTATTCAAACGCAGGCCACCTTGATGCACCTGCGTTTTACTCAGAGCACCTCACGTACATGCAGCGGTACCTCACCCGATGCCACAAGATCTTGGTCCACGATGTCGCGCACTGATGTAAGGCCGACGGCATGGGCCTAGCTACCGGGGCCGGGCAAACCCCTCAAGTTTTACGCCGTCGTCTCGCTGCGGGATCTCTGGCGGTCGCAGTTGCGTGGCAGGGTTACCGACATGCTCACACTTGGCCCGTCTGGTCGCACAACCGCAGTACACCGCTCGCTCGCGCTGTTGGTCATGGGTTTGCTCGGAGTTGCCTGCTCAAGCGCCTCGGTCTCTGATGAAACGGACACTGAAACCGGACCGCCAGCGGATCAGGCTGGAGGTTCTGAGGCCGAAACATCCACGGCCACACAAGACCCTTCTGAAAGGGCTGACTCGGAGGACGAGGCAGTCGGTGACGATCAGAGCGGCACCCCAGGCTTTACCTTGGATGGCGAGCCGATCGTTGTTGTCTCGGACAATGCTGACTGCGTCATCAGCCCACGGGTGATCGTCGATGGAGACACCTCCGTCAATGAGGTATTCAGGGACATCGGCATGAATGTGCCCAAATCCGACCCAGAGCACTGTTACCTCTTCTCAGCCGAGATACCGGATGATCTCCGCCGTCATCACGCCGACGTTCACCAGAAACTCATCGACTACGTCGGCGGATACGACCGGTATGTACACATCACCTACGAGACCGAGGGGGACAACAGCGAGGCGCTAGAGGTCCTCGACCAATTCGGCTACTTCTATGACAACAACGGCCAACCGGTCGACCCCTCCATCGATCTCGTCTACGACCGTCGGAGCTGTCTAAGTGGGCTTAGTCGAGAAAACAACTACGACGGTTATAACGATTTCTCGTTCTGCAATCAGCCAAACCCGTTGACCGACCCAATGTGGGAGTGGGACCGGGAGAACTTCGGCTCGGACGTGTTCATGTACAACATCATCAACGGGTGGGTGCACGAGTACTACCACCACGTCCAACGGGCGCACACCCTCGAACGTTCCCTCGGAATGCCTGCCGATTGTTGCGGAGGGAGGAACCACACCGGTTCGCCCGCATGGTTCGTCGAAGGGCAGGCCCAGGTCTTCCCTACGTTGTTCCTACGCGACGTCTTCGATGATCTGCAGATCACGAAAGACCTCGGTCTGGAAGGGGCATGTGCCGATGATCCCCGCCTGAATGGCAATGGCCCTGATCAGCCGTTGCGGGAGCGGGTCTCATGGCAAACGAACTGCAACATGACCCAGAAGTTCGAGGCGGCGAGCCGGGCGATCCGCGGTGAGGGCGACGAGTGGGAGGAGTGCACCGGTTTCAGCGAACTCGAAGAGATGCGCGAGACGTGGATCTGTCCAGGCCACATGGAGATCCTCAACTTCTACCTCGCCTACCTGACATCGTTTGAGACCCTGTTCATCAGCCTTCACGAGGATGTTTGGGCCCTCGGATTCGAGGGAGCCCTCGACAAACACTTCGGACTCACCAAGGACGAGCTCTACGAGCAGTTCAACCAGTTCATGCGCGACAATCCGACGCCCCCCGAGGACTTCTTCCCGACCGAACGGCTCGACGAACTCGTCGACTTCTGGGTCATCGAGTCGGGAGTCGGGTAAGCGTTTGCGCCGCCTCACCCTCGTGATTGGTGATGTAGGCAACGAACCAGGCACCCACCTGATACCCGAGAACTTTGAACGGATCTTCGGTGAGGACTACCGAACCTACGTCGCTGAGTTTGAGGACTTCATTCGCACCAACGACCGGGAAGCCGTCATGGGGATACTCCCCCGGTCTTGATCGGAATCATCACAGGATACTGAAGCGGGGATTTGCAGAAATCTGCTGGTCCTGACGTGGTGTGGATGCCGCCAGGGTGGCTCGGCGGTTGAGATCGCTTCGACGTCAAGAATTGGGTGTGTTGGCCCTTAGCCGGTGATTGAACTTTAGCTCTGCTCGATACGCAGTTCGCCGGGGTTCAACTACTCGACTGCAGCGATGGGATGCGAAACCTCGCCGTAGTTGCACCAGTAAGCGCCATCTGAAAGCTGGACAAGAAACCCGTCGCCAAGCTCGTTGTCAGCACAGTCAGCCGAGGAATAACCATCGAGGTCACCGAACGGGAGGCAGATAAATCCGATCTCGCCCCCCGGGGCTATTCCACCTACGCCCCAACATGCACCCTCACCCGTCGATGTGGCAGTGATGACAGCGACGCCCTCGTCATCGAAAGTAGCGAGCGGTGGCGGGAAACACTGCTCCTGGCCGAGTTGAGTTCCAGCGAAGAAATCCCCGGCGGAAGTTGGGTCACATGCAACTGCGAAAATTGGCGACTCCGTGAAGTTTTCCAGCGTCAAAATGACCGAGAACTCGGTGCCCGCTGGCACATCGATCGATTCAATGTCAGCCGAAACCCAGGGCAGGTTGTCCCAGTCGTAACTTTGCACGGAGTTGATGAGCAGTTGGTCGACGTCACTAAGAGCTGCGATTTCTTGTGCGGCTTCTAGCGTTGCGTACATTTCGTCGGCTTGCTCGACGGTAACGAACGACATGCACTCGTCTCCGAACCAAATTTCGACGGACGTATCCCACAA
This sequence comes from Acidimicrobiaceae bacterium, assembly GCA_002729125.1. Classification (GTDB taxonomy): domain Bacteria; phylum Actinomycetota; class Acidimicrobiia; order Acidimicrobiales; family Aldehydirespiratoraceae; genus UBA11606. Next base: position 5,101 of record PBTQ01000073.1, read on the forward strand.
TTCGTCATCCCATGTCTGTGGATCACGCACGTCTGAGTACGAAACGCCGGTCGCAGCCACCAGATTGTCGAGCCAGCACTCCAGGAAATCTGGAGCTTCAAAGTCAAGCCAAGTTTCCTGCACCTCGCCCAATGCTGCGATCCGCTCTTCACTGTCGGCACTGACTGATTCTTCAGATCCAACCACATCGCTTTCTTGGCCCTCTTCGTTCTCTGCGTCAGATTCCTCTGTGAGGCCCTCGTCTGAATCTTCTACGTCTGAGTCATCTGCGCCTGACGCACCTGTGTCTGAAACTTGATCTGCCTCAGGGGGGCTTGCAGGCTCTTCAGTCCCAGATCCTCCACACGAGGCGAGCAAGTAAGCGGCAAGGAGAAGCAGCAAGGACAGCAGTGGGGTCTTCTTGGGCACAAAGCCTCCGAGATCGATGATCGGTTGTGAATCGTAGCAGTGCCGCATGCGTCGCCCCCTTCGTCTGACCACAAGCTGTCGGGCCAGTCAGCAGGCCCATGCCAGTCGGTTGGGTATGCCTGCTGCCCGGTTGAACGGAGACCGGAGCCGTCGGCGTTCATCACGAAGATGGTTTATCTCGGTCTTCCGTCGATCGGTTTGTTGAAACTATGCAGCGCCATGCGCCATGAAGGTGTCTGGATGTTCCTGGGTGTGTCAGGTTCGTGGCTGTCTAGAGGCCGCAGCCCAAAACGCAGTGGTGCAGGCCAGGGGTTCTGACCTGCACCTTTGCGCTGCGCGCCCGGAGAGATTCGAACTCCCGACCTTCTGATCCGTAGTCAGATGCTCTATCCAGCTGAGCTACGGGCGCAATCCTCGATCCCACCGAAGTGGACGACGGCTCAGTGTAGAGGAGTGGAACCACTCATCAACCGTCGTCTCGACTGAGCGGAGACGGTGGGATTTGAACCCACGAACGCCTTACGACGTTACTTCCTTAGCAGGGAAGCGCCTTCAACCTGGCTCGGCCACGTCTCCGTGTACTCCGGAGAGTACGGGAGCAGAGGCTAGCGCGGGGCATTGCTGGTGAGGCAGGGTGACACTATGACTGAACGACCCGACATCGTCACCGTCCTCAAGCCGGAGGACGAGTACACCCATGAGCCTGACGCTGCGTCGAACTACAACGAATCGATGTACCTGAACGGGTTTGATCTCGATCAGGGTCTAGGGGCGTGGTTTCGGCTCGGGAATCGAGCCAACGAGGGCTATGCCGAAATGTCGGTGTGCCTGTACTTGCCCGACGGGCGGGTGGGATTCATGTTCGGTCGACCCAAGATCGAGCACAACGACGCCATGAATGCCGGCGGCCTCGAGATCGCCGTGGTCACCCCGTTCGAGCATCTGACGATCGCCTACGAGGGCAAGGTTGTCGTGCTCGACGAGCCTGAGCAGATGACCAATCCGCGTGAGGCGTTCCGTGACAATCCCACGGTCGAGTGCCGGGTGCGCCTCGACGTGCGGGGCGTGTCTCCGATGTACGGCGGCAAGCCGATGTATGCCGACGGTACCGAGATCGAGACCGACGCCCAGTACTCCTTTGCGAAGGCGCATTACGAGCAGCACACACGCGTCACCGGCACGATCGACGTCGGTGACGAGGCGTGGGAGATGGACGGTCTCGGCTTGCGCGACAAGTCATGGGGCCCGCGCTACTGGCAGGCGCTGTCCTGGTATCGCTGGATGCCGATGATTTTCGACGAGGGGTTCGCGCTGATGCTGTCGATCATCGGTCGCCCCGACGGGAAAGCACCGCGACGCAGCGGCATGGTGTTGGAAGGCGACGAGTACCACCACATCGTCGACTGCCGGATCGAGTCCGAGTACGACGAACTCCACCACCAGACCGGCATGCAGATGTGGGCAAAGAGCGAAACCGGCACGGAGTACGAGATCAGCGGTCGCGTCAACGCACTCATCCCGTTGCGCAACCGACGCAAGGACCCCGAGGGCAACGAACTCTTCACCCGAATCACCGAGGCGATGACGACCTTCGAGTGCGAACACGACGGCGTGATGAAGACCGGCATGGGGATGACCGAATATCTCGACCAGGTTGTCGACGGGCGTCCGATCGGGCCCGACTACGACGGCGGTAGCGCCTGATGCCCGGCCCGGGGGAGTCCACCCCGGGATCGCGTCTCGACCACTGCGCATGAACCGCCGGCTGAGCCCCAACGCTCAAGGCGTCGCCCTGATGACGGGCGGATCGCTCGCGTACGTGATCAACGACGGACTCGTTCGCGAGGCCACCGAACTAGGACTCGACGTGTACCAGTCGCTGTTCCTCCGCGGTTGCCTGATGGTCATCGTCCTGGCCGTCTGGGCACACCGAGCCGGTCATCGCCTCCGTGACCTCCGTGCCGATGCACCTGCTCAGCTCCGGGTCGGTGCAGATGTTGTTGCGACGGCGTGCTTTTTCGCGGGGATCGTCCGCCTCGAGTTCGCCAATGCCCAGACGATTCTGATGCTGGTCCCGTTCGCGGTCACGCTCATTGCGTCGCGCCGTCTCGGTGAACATGTGAGTGCGCAGCGCTACAGGTTGATCGCCCTTGGGTTCATTGGGGTGGTGGCGGTCGTGCGTCCGACCCCAGGCGACTTCTCGCCGTGGGCGCTGTTAGTCGTCGTTGCCGCCCTTTTCCTCGTGCTACGAGAGTTCGCCACGCGCCGGGTCGATTCGATGATCCCACCCCTCGTGGTGGCCTTGCTGACCGCGATTGCCATCACGTCCATGATGGGGCTGCTCTCGGTCTTCACCGGTTGGGGTGAAATCACCGGCGCGGCTGTCGCAGCGCTTGTCGTTGCTTGCGGCTTCCTCATCATCGGCTACCTCTGCGCAATCGAAGCGGTCCGCGTCGGTGATCTCAGCGTGTCCGCCCCATTCCGGTACACCGCCGTCGTGGGCGCCGTGGTGGTTGGGTACGTGATGTTCGACGAGACCCCCGACCCCCTCACCTGGCTCGGCTGTGTGCTGATTGTGAGTGCCGGAGTTGCATCGGCCCGCACCGACGCCCTCGCGATGAATCAGGCGAGCTCACACTCCTCGTAACGCCAGGCGTTCGGGCGTCGTTGTCTTTTGCGACGTTCAGCTCTCCGCTAGGCCCTTGATGCCTTCGACGGTGCGGGTCATGTTCGCAGCCCAGTCCTTGAGCCGGTTGGCGACGATGTCATCCTCGCGATCGGGTTGGGTTTTGATCGCCGGGGTGAGCCCGGATGGACCAGGCCCTATCGTCGAGTGGAACCATAGGCGGGTGCGGTCGCCTTCGGCCGCAGCGGTGAACCACCACTGGGCGGCAGCACTCTCACCCTCGCCGGCCGACCACCCGAAAAGCCGGCCCTCCTCATAGCGATTGATGACGCACACGACCTCCCACGACCAACCGAGGTTGGGGTGATGGTTGAAACCCCGGAACGTCGCGCCGAGCTCGGCACCGTTCGGGGCGTCCTCCCATTCGGCCTTCACCAGTTCGTTCTCGAAGCGAGCCGGAGTCATGGGATCGCTTACGAGCGCCCACACCCTCTCAGGTGGAGCGTCGATAAGGATCGACGAGGCCACCCCGGGGCTTTCGGCATACTTCACGATCGATCGCGATCCGCCGAACCGACGATCTCGAAACCGTCTTCGCCGAAGCCGACCTCGACACCACGGTTGATGCTGACCCAATCCCGGGCTTTGAGATACGCCGAAAAGGTCTGAGCGATCGCGATCTCATCGTGCTTTTGTTTGGGCTGCTGCAACTCGTAGAGCTGAGGGAACTCGACCCACGCCGTGACGGCGTTCCACAGTCGAATGGCGGCGTCGCCTGTGGGCGGATCGATCAGCACCGGGCCGAAGAGGCAGTGCTCACTTCCGTCGGCGCGCTGCATGTACATCGTCGGCACGCCGTAGCCGCCGGAGTCGATCACTTTCTGGTGCTCGGCGCGGACATCGTCGTGGGTGGTTTCGTCGGCGAGGGCCTGATCGACGAGGGCCGGATCTAGGCCGATCTCCTCAAGCAGGTGCCGGGCGACATCGGGCTGGTGTGGGCGGTGACCCTCCTCGTGCAATGCCCGACCGGCTTGCTTGTACCAGGCGTCGAGGTCATCCATCGAGGTGCGACGCAGCAGCGCACCGATCCGGAGCATGGACCAGCCGTAGCTCCATTCGCGTTCCCACGGATGCTTCTTGCCCTCGACCCGGTTGACCTCCTCAAGCGAAAAGAACCGCCAGTTGATTTCGATGCCGTTCTGTGTACGGACGTCGCGGATCCACTTGGATGTCTGGTACGCGTACGGGCACATGACGTCGAAGTGGAAATCGACGGAGGTGATCTCGGGCTGCATGTCTCAAGTGCAGTCGCAGCGACCGAAGAGCGCAAGCCCGCTTCTGAAGAGTTGCTACGTCGAGGACGCTTTGGCCGGCTCCACCAGGCTCGGCTCATACTCGGCCGGAGCGTCGAGGCCCATGAGGTTGAGTGTCGTGGCGGCGACGTTCGCGATGCCGGCATCGGGCAGGTCATCGACAAGCCGGTAGTCGGCGGAGCTGGAACCGTCGTGGATGGCGAACGGCACCGGGCTCAGGGTGTGGCTGGTTTTCGGGGTGATCTCGCCGTCGGTGCCCTCGGTATACATGATGTCGGCGTTGCCGTGGTCGGCGGTGACGATCATGATCCCGCCGGTCTCGTCGATCACCTGCACAAGCTGGTCAAGACAGTCGTCGAGGACTTGCATGGCATCGATCGTGGCTTTGAGATCACCGGTGTGTCCGACCATGTCGCCGTTGGCGATGTTGATGCGGCCCATGGCGTACTCGCCGGAGCGCAGCAGCTCGATTGTGGCCTCGGTGATCTCCCGAGCCTTCATCTGGGGAGTGGTGTTGAACTCGACATTGTCGGACGGGATCTCGATGTAGGTCTCGAGTTCTTCGTCGATGTAGCCGCTGCGATTGCCGTTCCAGAAAAAGGTGACGTGGCCGAACTTCTGGGTCTCGCTGACGGCGAAGCTCTTGAGTCCGCTGGCGCAGAGGTACTCACCGATCGTGCGATCGATCGACGGTGGGGTGACCAGGTGGTTGGTCGGCACCAGCAGGTCGCCGTCGTACTGCAGCATGCCGGCGAAGAGAACGTCAGGGTGGTTGCCCCGGTCGAAGTGGTGGAAGTCCGGGTTCTCGTACGCCTGGCTGATCTCGACGGCTCGGTCGCCGCGGAAGTTGAAGAGCACCACGGCATCGCCGTCGGTCATGGCGCCGACCGGATCGCCTTCGTGGTCGACGACGACGAACCGGTCGAGGTACTGGTCGCCGTCGTCAGACTCGACGTACATCGTCTCAACGGCGTTGCGCGCCGACGCAAACGGACGCCCTTCGCCGTGGGTGTGGCACCAGTAGCCGCGCCCGACCATCGCCCAGTCGGCTTCATAGCGGTCCATCGTGATCGCCATACGGCCACCACCGGAGCCGATGGCGACATCGGCACCGGCCGCGTTGAGTTCGGCGATGACAGCTTCGGTCTGCTCGATATAGGTCAACGCCGATCGAGGGTCGACATCGCGCCCGTCGTGGAGAAGGTGGAGCCGGATTCGCTCGACACCCCCGGCCACAGCCTGCCGCATCAGGGCGTAGAGGTGCCTGTTGTGGCTGTGGACGTTGCCGTCGGAGTGCAGGCCGAGCAGGTGCAGTGTTGCCGCACGGGACTGGGCAATGACCGACTGCCACACATCAGATTCGAAGATCTCGCCCGACTCGATGGCCCGGTTCACGAGCTTGGCGCCCTGAGCGAAAATCCGGCCCGCGCCGAGGGCGTTGTGGCCGACTTCGCTGTTGCCCATGTCGTCCCACGACGGCAGCCCGACGGCGGGTCCATGCGCCTTGAGCGTGCGGTAGAGCCGGGTGTCGCACAGTGAGTCGAGTGCTGGGGTCGCTGCTTCGGTCACGGCGTTCATCGGACCGGCAGGCGCCTCACCGACACCGTCGGCGATCACGACCAACACAGGCCGGCGATGGGGGAACGACGTGGAGGGCGTCAGTTCGAGCGACATGCCTCCGAGGCTACGCTGTGATGGCGATGAGGGCGCCGGCGACGATCATCAGCCCGCCGACGAGGGCGATGACAAGGCCCCACAAAATTCCCATGCACGCTCCCTTTCCGATGGGTCAGATCACGGCCGCCTCGGTGAATGGTCGGCCGGCGATGACGCGCTCGACCCCCAGGGGGGTCAGATCGATCGACCGGAACGCTCCATAGCTGATCCACTCGGCGACACCACGCCCCATCGCAGCCGCCTGTTGAAGCCCATGTCCGGAGAAGCCGTTCATGAAGACGAAACCATCGACTTCGGGGTGGGGTCCGACGACGGCGTTTTGGTCGAGGGTGTTGTAGGCGTAGTGGCCCGCCCAGCGGCTCATCACCTTGATGCGTTCGAACGCCGGGATCCGGTGTGCGAGCACCGGCCACACCTTGCTCTCCCACAGATCGGCGTCCATGGTCAGGTCGTCCGGCTCGACGGCGTGGTCAATGTCAGGCCCGCAGCCGGCCAGGTACGCGTCGCCGTCGCTGCGCACGTGTACCCCTGACGGGTCGATGGTGAGGGGGAGTGGTTGATCGAGTGGTTCGGCCGCTCGGAAGACGAAGCTGAAACGCTTGCGCGGTTCGATGGGGAGTTCGAGGCCGGCCATGCGGGCCACCCGTGCTGCTCTGGGCCCGGCGGCGTTCACCACGGTTCCGCAGGAGACGGACGCACCGGAGTCGAGGGTGACGCCGACTACCCGTCCATCTCGCCGGTCGATGCCGGTGACAGTGGCCCGGTGGTAGGTGACCCCGTTGCGCCGGGCATGGGTGCGGAAGGTGTCGAACATCGTGCCGCCGTCGAAGTACCCCTCGTCGACCGGGTTGTGGCTACCGCTGACGATGTCGTCGAGGTTGTAGAACGGGAACGACGCAGCGAGTTCGTCGCGATCCAGGATCCGGGTCGCTGCGCCCCAGGACGCCTGAACTTGCTGGTTTGTCTCGAGAACGCGAGCAAACGCCGGGTCAGCGGCGAGATAAAGGTAGCCGAAGTAGTTGGTGGCGATCTCCGGGACATCTGCGTTGTCGAACCACGACGGGAACGTGCGGATGAACTCCGCCGTAAACTGGCTGATCCGGATGTTGACCTCGTTTGAGAACTGCTGTCGAACACAGCTGTTGGTCGCCGACGTCGAGCTGTGCTCATAGGACGGGTCGCGTTCGACGACAAGGACGGAGCCATCGAATCCGGGTTCTCTCGACAGCCACCAGGCCGTCGACGAGCCCATCATCGCTCCGCCCACGATGACGACGTCGTAGTGCTCGTTCAGTTCTGCCATGGAGAGAATCTTTCGTTCACGCTGCGGTGGGTAGCTCATCATGGGTTGGCGTCGACGTCACCGGATGTAGCCCTGACGACGGTCGTTCTCCTGGGCTTCCGGGTCGCGTTCGGCCGGGTCGCCGAACCCGCCACCCCCGGGGAGCTCCATGATCAGTCGGCTCCCGGCGGGCACCGTCTCCACCCCTTTGGTGGGAAACGGCGTGCCGTCGCTCAGATAGACCCGTCCGGGTTCGCCGTCTTGGCCGCCGTCTCGCCCGCGAGCGGGATTGGTGACGCGGTCGAACATGGCCGAGAACTCGAACTGATACCCGTCGGTCGGCCCTACTTCGAGGATCTGACCCATCCCTCCTCGCTGACGGCCTGCGCCTCCGGAGTTTTCGCGAATCTCCTTGCGCCAGATAATGATCGGGCCGACCTGTTCGGTGGCTTCGGCCGACATCGTCCGCACCCCGGACGGGAACGCCGTGGCGGTCAGCCCGTCGAGGGAGGGTCGGGCTCCTGAGCCGCCGCTGTTGAACATCAGCAATTCGATGGGTGGCTTCGGATCATCGGGTGATGCCTGCCGGGCACTGGCCTGGAAATTCCAGAGCGCGCCGGCCCCTTCAGCGGGGACGATCTCTGGCAAGGCGTGGGCGATGGCACCCAAGGTGAGGTCGGTGACGAAGTGGCCGATCACGTGGCGAACCGAGACCGGATCGGGGTGCTCGGCGTTGAGGATCACACCCTTCGGGGCGCTGACGGTGAACGGTGCGAGCGACGCAAAGTTGTTGGGCAGTTCCGGCGCAAGCGCAACGAGCATTGCGTAGGTGAAGTACGCCTCCGCATAGCCGAGTGGCACATTGATCCCGTAGCGGCTGATCGGCGATGTCCCGGTGAAGTCGGCGTGCATGCCATCGTCCGTAACGGTGAGGGTGACGGCCAGGGTGAGCGGGAGGTCGTAGCCGTCGACCACCATCGTGTTCGTGGAGGTGCCCATGGGGACATGAGCCAGGGCGGCCATCGTGGCCGAGTGGGTGCGAGCGAACACGAAGGTGGCGAGATCGTCGAGATCGTCGAGTTCGAACTCCTCGAGCATCGACAGAAGTCGTCGACGGCCCGTCTCGTTGCATGCCGCGAGGCCGTGGATGTCGCCGATGACCTGATCGGACTCGCGGACGTTCCAGCGCACCATGGTGACAAGGTCGTCGTTGAGTTCGCCTCGCTCGACCCACTTCAGGATCGGGATGCGCATACCCTCCTCGTAGACCTCGCGGGCCTCGGGGCCGTAGCCGCGACCACCGACGTCGACGACGTGAGCGGTCGATGCGAAGAAGCCGACGAGCGACGAGCTGTCTCCGGGGTCGCGGAAGACCGGGGTGGCGACGGTGATGTCGTGGAGGTGGCCGGTGCCCTTCCAGGGATCGTTCGTGATGTAGACGTCGCCCGGGTAGATCCGCTCCGGGCCGATGTCGTCGATGAAGTGACCGACGGCGGCGGCCATCGTGTTGACGTGCCCGGGCGTACCGGTGACCGCCTGGGCGATCATCCGGCCTTCCGTATCGAAGACGCCTGCCGAGAGGTCGCCGGCCTCGCGGACCGATGTTGAGAAGGCGGTGCGCACGAGGGTGAGCGCTTGTTCCTCGACGATCGAGATGAGGCGATTCCACATCACCTGGTTGTGCAGCTCGCGTGCGGCGTTCATGCGTCAACCCCCTGGGATCTGGTGACAGCCCGGTGGATGAGCACGGTGCCGTCTTCCTGCATGGTCGCCGCATGGTGGGAGGCGAGCACGGTGGTGGTCTGTTCCTCGACGATCACCGCCGGTCCTCGGACTTGGTCGCCTGCGGCAAGCGAGGTGCGTTCGACAACGGCGGCATCGGCGTCGACGCCGCTAATCGGGTCGTACATCGGTCGGTGGTTTGGTGCCGTGGCCTCGGTGCCGTTCGTCGACAACTCGACCGGTGTCGGCGCATCGACCACCGACGCAACCCGCACCGACCAGCTGACCGCTTCGATGGCCAGGTCGTCGATCGCTCGGCCAAAGAATTCCTCGTAGGCCTTCGTGAATTCGGCACCGAGGAGTTCAGCGACCATGTGGTCGAAGGAGGCATCGCCGAGCTGGACCGGGATCTCCCAGCCCTGACCCTTGTACCGCATCGCGACCTGTCGCTCGACGGTGACGTCGGCGTCCGTTCCCTCCCGGACGAACGCCATTGCTTCTTCGGTGAGTTCGGCGAGGACCCGGTTGGCACCTTCGACGTCGAAGTCGACGGTCGATGTGTAGAAGCTCCGCACCGCCTCGTACGCAAACGGTGCCCGTAGGAAACCGACGGCCGAACCGACGCTCGCGTCGGGCGGCACGATCAATTCATCGAGGCCGAGTTTGTCGAGTAGGCGACCGGCGTGGAGCGGTCCGCCGCCACCGAAGGCGATCATCGAGTAGCCGGTGAGGTCTTTGCCGTTCTCGACGGCGTGCACCCGGGCGGCGTTGGTCATGTTCTCGTCGACCACCTCGGCCACACCGCGGGCAGCATCAGCGGCCGACAGGTCGAGTCGGTCGCCGACCGAACGCCTCAGCGCCTCAGCGGCAAGGGTGGGGGAGAGGTCGATGTCCTTTGTTCCGAACGTGTCGGGGTGAAGCCGACCGAGCTGCACATTGGCGTCGGTGACCGTTGCGTCGAGCCCACCGCGCCCGTAGGACGCCGGCCCGGGCTCACTGCCGGCCGAATGGGGACCAATGCGGATCTGGCCGAGCGAATCGACCGAAGCGATCGAACCCCCACCTGCGCCGATCTCGATCATTTCGATCACCGGGATCGAGATCGGCATGCCCGAGCCTTTCTTGAAGCGGGCGGTGCGGTCAACCTCGAAGGTCTTGGCGGTTGCCGGTGTGAAGTCCTCGATCAGGGCAATCTTCGCGGTGGTGCCCCCCATGTCGTAGGAGAGCACGCGGTTGCGGCCGTAGCGGGCGGCGAGGTCGGCGGCGAAGATGGCGCCGCCGGCCGGTCCCGACTCCACGAGCCGGACAGGGAACGCGGCGGCCGATTCGACCGACATCAGTCCGCCACCGGAGTGGATCAGATAGAGCGGACACGTGGCGCTTCGATCGGCAAGTTCGTCTCGCAGACGGATGAGGTAGCTGGCCATCAGCGGTTGGACGTAGGCGTTGGCGCAGACCGTGTTGAAGCGCTCGTATTCGCGCATCTGGGGCGAGACCTCGCTCGAGATCGACACGGCAATGTCGGGGAGCTCGGCGAGCAGGAGTTCTCGGAACCGGAGTTCGTTCGTCGGGTTGACGTAGGAGTGGATGAAGCCGACAGCGACCGACTGGTAGCCCTCCGTGGCGATGTGTTCGATGAGCGAGCGGGCATCGTTCTCATCGAACGGCATGAGGATCTCGCCTCGTGCGTTCAGCCGTTCGCTGATGACGTGGCGGTCGGCCCGCTGGATGAGCGGGGTCGGCAGGACGATGTTGAGGTCGTACTGCTCGAATCGGCTCTCGGTGCGGGTTTCGATCACATCGCGGAACCCTTCGGTCGTGACGAGAGCGGTCTTGGCGCCGCGCCGTTCGATGAGGGCGTTCGTGGCGAGCGTCGTTCCGTGGATGATCTGGGTGGTGTCGCGCAGGTCGATGTTCTCCTGCGCAGCGATACGACCGATGCCGTCAAGGATCCCGACTTCGGGGGCGTCGTGGGTGGTGAGCACCTTGGTCGACGAGTAACTGCCGTTGGCCAACTCGATCACGATGTCGGTGAAGGTGCCGCCCACGTCGGCACCGATGCGGATACTCATTTCAGATCTCCCGCATTTGCTCGGCGACCGCAGTGAGAGCGTCTTCGTTGCGTCGGTAATAGGTCCAGCCTTTGCGGCGGGTGGCGATTACGAGGCCGGCGTCGACGAGGACTTTCAGGTGCCGACTTCCGGTGGGCTGGCTCACGCCCAACTTCTCGACGACGAAAAGGTTGCAGGCCCCTTCGGTGACCGGGTCGCCGTGTTCCTGGGGCGGGAAGTTCGCCTCCACGTCCTTGAGCCAATCGAGGATCTTCAGGCGCTTGTCGCTGGCGAGCGCTTTGAGGGCGACTTCAAGATCGCCTTCGGTCTCGGCGGTCGTCGTCTCGGTCACGGTCATAGCGACATAGCAAACACGCTATGTCGACATGCCGCAACCAGAGAGAGCCGACTGTCCGCTTCTCGGTCAGGGTGACCGAATTCACGGCCTCGATGGCGGCGATCTCGCCGGCCGCACGTAGCGTCAAATCCATCACTTCGGGGCATTGCGCCGCCGAAACATCACCAGAACATCCTTCTCCGAGGAGTTCCCCCATGTCCACTGCGTTGTACCGACTGGGCCGGTTCGCCGCACGGCGTCCTTGGCTTGTCATCGGCTCATGGTTTCTGTTGGCCGCGACCGTGGTCGTCGCCAATTCCGCGGTTGGCCGCGACTTTGAAGACGCGTTCACCGTTCCGGGTCAGGACAGCGATGATGCGCTCGTCTTGCTTGAAGCGGCCCAGCTCGATGTCGCCGGTGTCAGCGCACAGCTCGTGATTGCGTCGGTTGCCCCCGGCGAATCCATCACCGATGACCTCGCTCAGATCGACCAGATTCGAGCCAAGTTTGCCGACCTTGACGATGTCGTCGCCGTGGCCAACCCCCAGATCTCGGCCGATGGCACGGCGGCGCTTGTCCGCGTCCAGTACCCGTCGAGCGACGAGATGAACGCCGTCGTCCTCGAGGATCTCAAGGAACTGCGTTCCGAACTTGACGAGGCCAACGGGCTTCGAGTCGAAGCCGACGGTGAACTCTTTTTCGTGTTCGAGGAAGCCCAGACAGGTACCGGCGAAATGATCGGCATTGTCGCCGCCATCGTCATCTTGCTGATCGCCTTCGGCTCGGTGATCGCCATGGGTCTACCGATTGGTACCGCCTTGTTTGGTCTTGCGTTGGGCACGAGTGCCCTCGGGCTCGTCAACTATCTGATTGACATCCCGTCGTGGGCGCCGCAGATGGTGGCGATGGTCGGCATTGGTGTCGGTATCGACTACGCCCTTTTCCTCGTCACCCGCCATCGCGAGTACCTCGCTCAACGCATGACGGTGCAGGAATCCGTGGGGCGCGCCACCGCCACTGCCGGTCAGGCCGTGATCTTCGCCGGTGGCACGGTCATGATTGCGATCCTCGGTCTCGCCGTCGCCGGCGTGCCGTTCCTGACCGCCGCTGGCGTCGCGACCTCGTTGGTCGTGCTCGTCATGGTCACCGCCGCCATCACCTTGCTTCCCGCCTTCCTGGGCCTCGCCGGTCCTCGGGTTAACGGCATCCGCTCGAGTCGTCGCCGCGAGATCAATCCGACTGTTTCCCCTCGCTGGGAGGCCTGGGGTCGGCATGTATCGCGTCACGCGTGGAAGTACGCCGTCGGTGTCACGGCACTGCTCATCGCCCTCACCACGCCGGTGCTCGCCCTCGAGTTGGGCTTCCCCGATAACGGCAATCTCGGCGAAGAACGCACTGAACGCCAGGCGTTCGACCTCACCACCGAGGCGTTCGGCGCAGGCTTCACCGGCCCGCTGATGATTGCGCTTGACCCGGCTGGAGATCCAGCGCTGGTCGGCGAACTCGCCGAGGCCGTGCAGGCCGACGAGAACATCGCTTTCGTGCAACCGGCGCCGCCCACCGAAGGCACCGATATCACCGTCCTCTTCGCGTTCCCTGCCACCTCGCCGCAGTCGCCCGAGACCTACGACACGGTGCAGCGCATCCGCACCGACGTGTTTCCACCAGTCTTCGAGGGCACGGAGGCCGTCGCCCACGTCGGCGGGCAGACCGCCTCGTTCGGCGACGTCGGGAACCAGGTCTCATCACGGCTGCCGTGGTTCATCACCTCAGTGATCGTGTTGTCGTTCTTCCTGCTCACCGGTGTCTTCCGCTCGCCGGTCATGGCGCTCAAGGCCGCAATCCTCAATCTGTTGTCGATCGGCGCCGCCTACGGCGTGCTCGTCGCCGTCTTCCAGTGGGGATGGGGCAACGAGCTCGTCGGTGTTTCTGAGCCGATCCCGATCGTGGCCTTCATGCCGATGTTCATGTTCGCCATCCTCTTTGGCCTGTCGATGGACTACGAGGTGTTCCTGCTCAGCCGTATTCGCGAGGAGTTCCTCGCCACGGGCGACAGCGATCAGTCGGTGATTCGCGGCCTCGCATCGACTGCCCGGGTCATCACCTCGGCTGCGCTGATCATGATTTCGGTGTTCGGCGGCTTCATCCTCGGCGACGATCCGTTCATCAAGATGTTCGGTCTCGGCTTGGCGACGGCGATCTTCGTCGATGCCACCATCGTTCGTATCGTTCTCGTTCCGGCAACGATGAAGCTGCTGGGTGACAACAACTGGTGGATCCCGGCCTGGCTTGACCGCCTGATCCCTCACATCGACATCGAGGGCGACTCGGCGCTGCCATCGCCCGAGTTCGAACCGGTCGACTGCGGTGGAGAAGCCCCGATCGCTGAAGAGCCCGTTCTCGTCTGAGCAACGGGGCTTGAAGCCTCAGCAGGGGCCCGCCACTGCGGTGTCGCCATGCAGGTGACACGGGTTGCAGGGGCGCTGGGGGCAAGGGTCGGCGGTGTCGACCCCCGTGACCCGGCTGCCTTCGACGACATTAAGGCCGCATTCCTCGGGCACGAGGTTGTGTTCTTCCGAAGCTCGAACCTCTCCGAGGAGGAGCAGTTCGAGCTCGGCCGTCGCTTCGGCACGCCGTCGATCTTTCCCGTGCAACGACTGCTCGGCGCAACCGAACCGCGTATGACCGTGATCCAGGATGGACCCGACAGTCCCAACGCCGCCGACGGCTGGCACACCGATGCCACTTGGCTCGCCGCGCCGCTCGCCTATGCGCTGCTGCACATGGAGACGCCGCCCGAGGTGGGCGGTGACACGATGTGGTGCTCGTCAACCGCTGCCTATGATCAACTCGCCGCGCCGATGCAGGAACTGCTGTGCTCCCTGCGGGTGATCCACGACAACGAGAGCTTCATCCAAGGTGTCTACGCGAAGGCCGGCGATGCAGCCCCCAAGATCGCCGATGGGCTCCGTGAGCACTACCCACCGGTCGAGCATCCGATGGTGCGCACCCACCCCGAGACGGGTCGCCGGTCGATCGTGTTCGCCTGGCGGTTCATGAACCGTATTGTCGGGTTTAGCGAGCACGAATCGAAGTCGCTGCTCACGTTCATCGGCGAGTGGGTGAAGGAGTCGCGGTTCCATGTGCGCTGGCAATGGGAGCAAGGCGACCTTGCCATCTGGGACGAACGCTCAACGCTGCATCGGGCCTCGGCCGACCACTGGCCTCAGAAGCAAATGGCCCGTCGACTCGAGATCGATGGCGACCGGCCGTTCTTCGATCTCGATACCGAGCCGATCTTCCCCTCGAAGTTCCAGCCGTACACGTACTAAATCGGTGCAGTTGATCGTTGCAAGGCGGTTGTGGCGGAGGGAGGGGGATTCGAACCCCCGGGACCTGCGAAGGCCCGCTGGTTTTCAAGACCAGTGCAATCGTCCGCTCTGCCATCCCTCCAGAGACGAGGCTACGGCGTCGCGCGCTGCGAAACCTCACTCGTCGGTGGCGACCTCGATGCGGCTCCGCTGCCAGTCGCAAGGAGCAGTTAGGGCGGTGTCGGCGCGATCGATGAGCTCCCCGGCGGTGAGAGCGTGCGCCGGATAGCAGGCAACACCGACCCAGAGGGTCAGGCTTGGGTGGTTCTCCGCGAGGTGGAGGCGGAACCGTTCCATCGTCGAGATCGCTCCGCGCTCCGGGGTGTCTTCTAGCACCACACTAAAGCGCCTGTCCTGCAGGTGGGTCAACGTGTCGGCCTCACGAAGCGTTGCGCGGAGAGCGTCGGCGGCCAGCGCCGGTTCAGCGTTGGGCCGGTCGTCGCTCTCTCGGCCATCGACAACCTGGATCACGCCGACGGCGACGGGACGCAGGTGCCTCCGGGCTGCAGCGATTCGACGGTCGAGCGCGACCACGACGTACTCCTGGTTCAACGGGCTGGTGACGGGGTCAATCAGGGCTGTGCCCCCTGCACCCGTTTCGGAGAGGACGATCGGGGCTGATCCATTACCGGCTCGCTTCTAAGCGGCTGACAACTGCTCGGACAGGCTCTTCACGGCCTCTTCGGCACCAATGCGGCGCTGCACCTGGGTGGTGAGCGCCTGTTCGAGCTCGTGGACTTGCTCGTTCATCGAGTCGTTTCGCTCGTCGGCAGTATCGGTCTCGCGTCGCTGGCTCATCGTGAGCGCTGCCGCAGCGCCAGCGACGATGGACCCAAGGAGAGCGAGCTTGGTGCGGCCGCTCTCGGCGGCGAGTAAACCGACGCCGATGGCGGCAGCACCCAGGGCACTGGCAAGATCAGGTCGGGCATCACTTATTTGCACTCCATCGGCACCAGCATCGTCGTATTCAAGCCAAAGGACGAATGATTGTGTGAGGGGTGTCGGTGAACAGCTGAGGATCAGGGCTCGAGAGCACCGTGTGGAGCCGCTCGAGATATTGAGACCGCGAGATTTCGGTGACGCCAAGCATCGCAAGATGATCCGTTCGCCACTGCACATCGATCACTCGGGGATGATCATCGACCAAGCCGGTGGCCAGAGCGACGACCGCTGCTTTCGACGCGTCGGTACGGCGATGAAACTTGGACTCGGCTGCGAACAGCCCTCCAATGCCGAGGCCATACAAGCCACCGACGAGCTGTCCGTCGCACCATGTTTCGACACTGTGGGCCCAACCAAGGTCGTGGAGACGTCGGTAGGCCCGCCGGATTCGATCGTCGATCCAGCGGTGCGGTCGGGTCGGCGCGGCGCACCCGGCAACGACCTCGTCGAATGCGGTGTCGACCCGAAACTCAAAGTGCCGCATGGATCGCCGCAACGAGCGACTGATATGAAGGTGGTCGAGTTCGAGGATCCCGCGGGGGTCCGGTGACCACCAACCAAGCACCCCTCCGCTCTCAATCGGCATCGGAAAAAGCGCTGATCGATAGGCGGCGATGAGCGTCCCCGGCTCGTCGTCAGCACCCACCCCTACGAAGCCGTGCTCGTCGGGCGACATGTCGACGGAGAAGTCCCATCGGCTGGCAGGCGGCTCGATCGGCATACCGCAGCCTAGGTTCGCCTAGGTTGCCGCCCATGGCCGGCCGTGTTCCGCCCGAAGTGTCCGCTGCTCTCGCGGAACGCGCCGCCTCGCTCCGCGGCCGGGCGACAGGCCGGGTGCTCGACCTCGACACGGATCCCCTCGACGACGCCGACGGTGCCTACGACACGATCTACGCGTTCCTCCAGGCGCCGCACCGACGCGACCTCGACCGCTTCTACCGTCGACTCCATGAACTGCTTGCGCCCGGCGGCCTGATGTACGTGCTCGAGCCGACGATGCGCACTGGCCCGCTTGGTCGGGCGCTCGGTATCGGTGGACGTCTGGCTCGTCCGATCACCGGGCTTCACCTCGACCGCGACGTTCCGCAGTCGATTCGTCGGTCGGGTCTCTTCGTGAGCGATCTGCACCGTTTCGAGATTGCGCCGGTGGCGGCGCCGTTCCGCCCGTTTGTGGAGGCGTGGGCGCAATTTCCGACACCAGCGCCAGAGGTCGGTGTTGTCAGCTGACTTCGATTGTCACTGAGGTGACGGTGACGGTGCGCGAAGGTGCGCCGCCCAGCGCGCCACCGGGTTCGTGCAGACCGATGATCGACTGCAGCACCCCGAGCCCGTCCTCGTCGGTCTCGCCGAAAACGACGTAGACGCCCTGCCCGTCGAGCCGAGCGGCGTTCTCGCCGGTGGTGAAGAAGTACTGCGCGCTGGACGAGTTGGGAAGCGCAGTGCGGGCCATCACGAGCTGGCCGGGCACGTAGCGATACGGGCCGACGATGCCGGCATTGGTCTCCTCGAACTGTGGCTCGTCGGGGATCGTGTAGCCCGGACCCGGATCCGACGGTGATTCGGTGCGCGGCGCGCCGCCCTGAATGATGTCGATCGACGGATCGCTCCGGAAGATCGTGGTGCCGTCGTAGTACCCCCAACGGGCGAGGGTGACGAAGTTGTTGACGGTGATCGGCGTCTCCGCCGTGTTGAGCGTCACCCGGATCTTGCCCTCGGAGGTGTCGAACACGGCCACGTGGGACGTGCTCGTGTCGATGCACATCGGATGGGGCTCGGCGAACGTGATCGTGCGCGGCGACGACCCGTCTTGGGCTGGGCAGGCCGAGGCATCCGTGAGGTCGGGGGCGGCCGTTCCTTCGTCGGGTTCGGCCGGCGAGGTGTCGGTCGGGGTGTCGGGCGTGATCGACTCGACCTGTGCGGGTCCGTCATCGCCAGCGAGGAAGATGCCCCCAACGAGCGGTGCAATTAAGGCGAGCGCGAGCAGAGCTACAAAGCTGCCGATGACCAGGCGACGACGACGCTCGCGACGGTCGATCACGACTTCCTGGCGGATCTTCTGCTTGCCGGCTTTTACCCGACGCTTCTTGAGTTGAGCTTGTGACGGCACGCTGTGACGCTAGCGGCCGCCTCTCGCCTTTCGCAGGCGACTTCATCTCGTTTGCCGAGCCAGGTGATCGCGCGTCAACGAGCGACGAAGCCGGGTGGCAGTGCCGCGATGGAGGAGCGACACTCGATCACAACGCTGCCGACACCGGCGTCAGTCCCGTCGCCGGTTTTCAGGTCGAGGCCGGTCACCAGCGAGATGTCGTCGACCCGCACGACATTGTCGAACAAGATGACCTCAAGCGGTTGATCGACCACTGGCTCGTAGCGGAGGGTCGATTCGCCGTCGAAAACGGTGACTCCGACATACTGCTGCCCGTTAAATGTCGCCACGTACACCTCAATGCGGCCGCCGGTGTCGGTTGTGTCGGCACCGACCGCGATCACGTTTCCTGCGCTGGGGGTGTAGCAGTCGGCCGTGATCTCGTAGGTCTCGCCCCCGATCTCGACGATCCCGATCGCGGCGGCGGCCGTGGTTGCCTCGGTGGTCGTCGTGGTCGGCTCGGCCGTTCTGAGACGCTCGCCTCCGTCGCCGGTTTCGATCGAGCAGCCACTGGTGATGAGGGCGATGGCGACCACGACGGTGGGCAAGTGACGCATCTGACTAAGGAAAGCAGACCGGAACGCCTGTCGTGCGGTGGTTCGGGGAACTCGTCCAGCGGGAATGGTCAGCCGGCGCAGGGAGTCTGGATGGTGACCTGCGGGATCCGTCCGCTCCGGAAAGTTTCGACGACACCATCACGGATGGTGAAGATCACCCGGAACTCGGCGTCAGACTCGTCCCGGGGCACGAAGATCAGATCGACGCTGCTGTCGTCGTTGAACTGGGTTTCGATCCGGTCGCCGAACAGGTTGACGATCTCGTCCTCAGTCGACCCGATGCCGATGCCGGAGCGAGTGGTCAGCGGCCCCGCCACGATGTCGACCCGCTCAATCGTGTTCTCGGTGACGAGGAACGAGATGCCTTCAGGACCTCGAGCGGGTGTCACCCGGTAGCAATCGCTCGTTGGCGCACAGCTGATGAGGTCGGTGCCGGCGGCGACTTGGGCCTGGGCAACGGTCATGCCGAATGTGACTTCGCCGAGACCGACCGTCGAGATTGAGTCGTTCGTGCCGAGGTTCAAGACGGTGGTGGTCGGCGCCTCGGCCTCCTCGCCGTCGCTCTCGGCGGCTTCGGTTGTCGTCGTGGTCAAGGCGTCGCCGGTTTCAGCGGTATCGGTGTCGGTGGTCTCGGCCGGTTCGTTCGAGCATTCGACGGGGATAGTGGTCGTGGCGGGGGCCGAGGTCGTCGAGGTCGTCGGCGTGGTACTCGTGGTGCTCGCAGCCAGCGTGGTGGTCGGTGCCACCGTGTTCTCGCCACCGTCATCGCCGGACCATGTGACGACGAATAGCGCGGCGCTGACGATCACGATCAGGGTGACGAGCATGATGATGAGCTGACGTGGCTGCACGGCTGTGATCGTAGGTCGGCTGAGCCGCCTGCCCAGGTCAGGCCCTGGTGTCGACCCACGTAATCCCTCGACACGGCAGCAGCACGTGCCGAGATGGAGATGGTGCGTGCCCCCGGTGGGACTCGAACCCACGATCTTCGGATTAAAAGTCCGCTGCCGTAACCAACTTGGCTACGGGGGCACGAGCGAGCCTAACGACCTACCGTGACGCAATGGACTTCTCGATCCCAGCCGACATCCAGGCATTGCTCGATGAGTGCGACGCGTTCATCGACGATGTGATCGTTCCCATCGAGGCCGAGGACGACAACATCCGCTTTTTCGACCACCGACGCGAGGACGCTCGCACCGACTGGGATCGCGATGGTCTCCCGAATGCAGAGTGGGAAGCCCTGCTCGGCCGCATGCGACGCGAAGCAGACGCGGCCGGCCTTCTGCGCTACCAGCTCCCGGCCCGCTTTGGCGGCCGCGACGGCTCCAACCTGGCCATGGCGATCGTACGTGAGCACCTCGCCCGTCGCGGTCTCGGCCTGCACAACGACCTGCAGAACGAATCGTCGATCATCGGCAACTTCCCGACCGTGCTGATGATGGAGAAGTACGGCTCTGGGGCGCAACAGCAGGAATGGATCCCGAAGATGCTTGCCGGGGAGGCACGCATCGGCTTCGGGCTCACCGAGCCGCTCCACGGCTCCGACGCCACCTGGATGGAGACCACGGCCGTTCGCGACGGTGACGAGTGGGTGATCAACGGCGAGAAGTACTGGAACACAGGGCTCCACCACGCCACCCACGATTTCATCTTCGCCCGTACCTCCGGCAACCCCGGCGAGGGCTACGGCATCACCTGTTTCATCGTGCCGGTCGACACGCCCGGCTTCGGTGTCGAGGAGTTCATGTGGACGTTCAACATGCCGACCGACCACGCCCACGTGAAACTCGCCGATGTCCGCGTCAGCAATGACGGCATCCTCGGCGAGGAGGGTCGAGGCCTCCAGACCGCCCAACTGTTCGTGCACGAGAACCGGATCCGTCAGGCCGCCTCGTCGCTCGGCGCCGGGCTGCACTGCATCGACGTCGCCGTCGAGCACGTCACCAACCGCACCGTCTTCGGCAAGCCGCTCGCATCGAACCAGGCGGTCCAGTTCCCGCTGGCCGAACTTGCCACCGACGCCGAGATGATCCGGGCGTTGATCTGGAAGACCGCGTGGGAGATGGACCAAGGCGTCGATCATCTTGAGATCACCGACAAGGTCGCCATGTGCAACTACCGAGGAAACCGCTTCTGCTGCGATGCCGCCGATCAGGCGATGCAGGCCTGCGGTGGTTATGGCTACGGGCGGAACTACCCGTTCGAGCACATCTACCGCCACCACCGCCGCTACCGCATCACTGAGGGCACCGAGGAGATCCAGATCCGGAAGGTGGCCGGAAAGCTGTTCGGTTTCGCGGGTCGGGCGAAGACGGGGTGAACGAAAGCCCCACGCGTCTTCGCATGGTCCCGCTCACCCGCTCCGACACCGTCGGGATTGCTCTTGCGCCCGGTGTCGGCGTCGGTTTTGCGCGTGGCAATGACCGCTGGTCGGTTGCGACTGTAGACCCGGTGACGCTGATCGCTGAAGCGGCGACGGTTGATGCCCCTCGGTGGGTGTGGTGGGGTCGCGAGACGTCGGATCTGCTCGCTGGTCTTCCGATTGACCGGTGTTGGGATGTGGCGACCGTGCACCGGTTCTTGCACGGCACGTGGACCGCCCCGATCAGTGTGATCTGGGCAGTGCTCCAAGGCCTCGACCCTGACTCGTTGCCGACGATGGGACAACTTGGCCTCCTCGACGCGCCGGTCGACGAGGGCGACCGTGATCTCCCGATCCGGCCCGACGGCCACCTTCGCCCCGAGTGGATCGCCGGTGCGTTTGCGGAAACCCCAGATCGTCTTGCCACCTGGGCGGGGCTTGCGCTCGACGCAATGGGGCAGCAGATCCCGCTCCTCGACCAGCTCCCGGACGCGGACCGGGCTCACGCAACCGCCCGCTCCGAGTCGGCGGCCGATCTGCTCTGTGCCGAGATGACGATCGTCGGTCTCCCCATCGATGTGCCCGAGGCAGAGCGGCTGATCTCCGCAGCGGCCGGTCGCCGGCCCCGGACGTTGGCAGAGGAGGATGAGATCCGCGCCGAACGCGACGAACGGGTGCTGTCGAAGCTCGAGCCATCTCAACCGGTGAACCTGCGCAACCCCGGCGAGGTGAAGGCGATGTTGCGTCGGCACGGCCACGACCTCCCCGACACACGGGCCTGGCGGCTGGAACAACTTCGATCGACCGCCCCGCTGATTGACGCGCTCCTCGTTTGGCGCAAGGACGAACGCATTGCCACCACGTTCGGTTGGCACTGGCTCGACGAGCATGTGCACGACGGCCGACTTCGTGGCGAGTGGGCGAGTTCCGACGGCGCCGCTGGACGCATGTCGGCATCGGCTGGCCTCCACAATCTCCCATCGGTCATGCGACCGGCCGTCGCCGCCGAGCCAGGCCATCGCATCGTGCGAGCCGACCTCGGCCAGATCGAGCCCCGCGTGCTCGCCGCCGTGTCCGGTGATCTTCGTCTGATCGACGCGACCCACCAAGACGACCTCTACGCCCCGATCGCCCGAGCGCTCGGTGTCGAACGAGACATTGCAAAGGTGGCCGTGCTCGGCGCGATGTACGGCGCGACGACGGGTGAGTCGGCAGGTGCGCTCGCCGGGCTGCAGAAGAGTTACCCGGTTGCGATGGGCCTACTCAAGGAGGCTGCCGAGTCAGGCAAGGCCGGGCGAGATGTCTTCACCAGCGGTGGTCGTCGGGTCCGGATGTCGACCGATCCGTCGACCGAGGGCGACCTCGACCAAGCGGTGTCGGTTGCTGCGGCGCGAGGCCGTTACGCCCGCAACGCAATGATCCAAGGCGCAGCGGCCGAATTCTTTAAGGTGTGGGCGATCACGGTCCGCCGTCGGGGTCGGGCGCTCGGTGCCGAGGTCGTGTTGTGTTTACACGACGAATTGCTCGTGCTCGTCCCCGCCGACGCTGCCGATTACGCGGCGGCGATGGTCAATGCCGCAGTGGGGGAGGCCGCCCACTACTGGTCGCCGGAACCCGACGTCCGGTTCGTGGCTGATGTCAGTGTCGTCGATCGTTGGTCCGAAGCGAAGTAGGAATCAGCGCCGGTGCGGCGCCCTTCCGTTCCCGCCACGATCAGTCGTTCCAGCGCTCCTCGAACCGCTGAACCTCGTCCAGCCCCATGAGTCCATGCAGAACACTGATCGACCGCATGTCGTCGCCGGGAGTGGGGCCGATGCCGTCGGCGCGGAGTCGCCGGTAGACCGCCTGCAGCCGAGCCGTCACGGCGAGCAGCGCCGTGACGGGAAACAACCCGATCGTCACACCGAGCTCGGCGAGTCGGTCCGCCGAAAGCACCGGCGAGAAACCACCCTCGACCATGTTGGCGAGCACCGGAGCGTCGATCTCCGCGACGACTCGTGCGAACTCGTTCTCCGATTCGGGGGACTCGACGAAGACGACGTCGGCGCCCGCGGCGGCGTACGCCTGACCCCGTGCGATCGCCTCGTCGATGCCGAGTGTTGAGCGTGCATCAGTGCGGGCGACGATGAGGAAGTCGTCGCTTGTCCGGCTTTCGACGGCGACCTCCACCTTGGTGACCATCTCAGCGGTCGGAATCACGGTTCGTCCGGCTGCGTGCCCGCACTTCTTCGGGAAGGCCTGATCCTCGAGTTGGATCGCCACAACCCCGGCCTGCTCATAGCCCTGCACGGTGTGGCGGACGTTGACGAGGCCTCCGAAGCCGGTGTCGGCATCGGCGATGAGAGGTGTTTCGGTGCCGCCGGCGATCGTGCGTGCTCGATCGAGCATCTCCGCAAACGACGCAAGCCCGGCGTCGGGGAGACCGAGGTGTGAGGCTGAGATGCCGTAGCCACTCATGTACAACGCGTCGAAGCCGACGGCGTCGGCAACGATGGCCGACACCATGTCGTACACGCCCGGCGCGTGGCAGAACTCCCGGGCCCGGACCTGGGCGGCGAAGGTGGCTCGTCGTTCAGCGGTGCTCACGACGAGCAGTCTGGCACTCCTCGGCGGCTGAGTCCCCGACGACGGCATCGGTGTCCTTGCCCTCGGCAGTCTGCCGCTTGCGGTCTTTCATGACCTCGTGGGCCTCCATCGAACCGTCGTGCCAGGTGCCGAACACTTGTCCATGGGTACGAGCGGCATGCCGTACTTCGCCTCGAGGTACCGGTGATGCAGGATGTGGAAGATGTCGCCGCCCTGAATATCGGTGCCGAACAGCTTCCAGCAGTCGAACCCGTAGTGCGACGGTGATGGCGACAGCAGCAGGTAGAGCAGCGCGAAGGTCACCAGGTACGGGTGGCCGGGCAGCAGCGCGAACACGAACGGCGTCGACAAATAGAAGTAGTACTCGCCTGGGCTCATCAACCGCCCGACCACGGGCCAGTGTTGACACGTTGCGGTGGCGAAGCGCGAGGAACCAGCTGAAGAGCGGGTCGAGGTGAAGCAGCCGATGGTTGGCGTAGATGTGAACACCCTCGATCAACGGGATCGCTGCCACCGTCCACCACACGTCGAGCTCGGGCAGTGATCCACCGGCGGGGAGCCGAACTATCAGCGCTTCGTGCAGGGCGGCAACGGTGGCGGCGCTGCCGAGGCTCCACAGCATGTTGACTTTCACCTGGTCGTCGAAGGTAAAGCTCCGGCGGCCCTTTGCGGGCCAACGCGATTTGTACTTGAACTCCGTGCCCTGCGCCTGGCGGATGTGCAGGATGTAGTGCTGACCACCGAAGACGACGAGCATGATCGCGGCGTTGCGCATCCAGAGCAGGCCAATGTCATCGAGCCCAAGCGACGCGAATCGGTCGAGTCCAGGGGTTAGGAATCGCCAGGCGATGTAGCCGTTGGCGTACCAGGCCGCCGTCGTCAGAACAGGTAAGTCCCTAGCAGCCAGCGCAGGATTGCCACGGGCTGAACCGGCCATCGCCAGAGCGGGTTCACGTCGAACGGCTCCGGGTTGTATCCCTTGGCGCGTTGCAGGCGTGTTCTGGTGGAAGACGTGGCGTCTCGCTAGCGACCGCCCGCGAATGCGCGCCCGCCTCAAACACGTGCCGTCGGTGCCGAGGTCCGAT
This sequence comes from Acidimicrobiaceae bacterium, assembly GCA_002729125.1. GTDB lineage: Bacteria > Actinomycetota > Acidimicrobiia > Acidimicrobiales > Aldehydirespiratoraceae > UBA11606. Next base: position 29,569 of record PBTQ01000073.1, read on the forward strand.
GCCACCTCGCTGCCGCGACGGCGGCTTGCGCATCATATTCATCTGAATGTATTCTGCCCGAATGGCCCACGGGACCGGCTTTCTCGACGACTATCTCCCGTACCTGCTCCGCCGCGCCGATCAGACGCTCTCGGAGGCCTTCTACGCCGTTCTCATCGAGTCCGGTGTGGCCCGATCGGAGTGGCGGGTGTTGGCCGTCCTCGAGGAACTCGGCCCTCTGTCGGTCCTCGACCTCACCGATGCCGCCCTCAGCCCCCAGCCGACCGTCACGCACGCCGTTCGACGACTCGAAGCTCGCGGCCTCGTCACCCGAACCGCAGGGGCAACCGATCGCCGTCAGCGCATCGTTGCCGTCACCGAGGAGGGCGCCGCCTTGACGCGTCGTCTCATCAGTGCAGCCCGTCGACTGGAAACGGCGGCCCTTGCCGACCTGGGCGGCCGCGAGGACCTTGTCGAACCGCTGCGTCGCCTGATCTCGTCCCTTGAAGGAGCCCGAGCATGACTGCGCCCATCGACTGGGATCCCGCCGACCCACTGGCGCGCCGACCGTTCGGCTTTCAGGCGTGGATCGATGAGCACCGTGATCAATTGCGGCCCCCCGTTGCGAACAAGGAGGTGTTCCGAGACGCCGACATGATCATCATGGTCGTGGGCGGCGGAAATGAGCGGAACGACTTCCATATCGACCCGCGCGAGGAATTCTTCTATCAAGTCACGGGCGACATGATCCTGTGGATCTGGCCGGACGAAGGTGTCGAGGCGTACCCGATGCCGATCCGCGAAGGCGAGATCTACCTGCTGCCCCCGAAGCTGCGCCACTCACCTCAGCGTCCGGAGCTCGAGTCGGTCGGGCTCGTGGTCGAGTACCAGCGGCCTCCTGGCGAATTCGATGCCTTTGAGTGGATGTGTTTCGAGTGCCACCACCTCGTTCACCGGGTCGAAGTCCAGGTCGAACACATCGACCAGGATCTTCCTCCGCTGTTCGCTGCCTTCGAATCCGACTCGCAGGCTCGCACGTGCCCGAACTGTGGAGCGCTCCACCCGGGGAAGGCTGGTCGGCTGTGATCGACCCGCGCACGGCGACTGCGGCCGAGCTCGACGCCGCCGATCCGCTTGCGCACCTGCGCGACGAGTTCGACCTTCCCGACGGTGTGTATCTCGTCGGCAACTCGCTCGGCGCGCTCCCCCGGGCGGCCCGAGACACGGTCGGCGTCGAGTTCGATCGATGGGCTGCGTTGGGCGTTGAGGGCCATTTCACCGGCCGGCTCGGCTGGAAGAACTACCACGAACTCGTCACCGATCAGTTGGCGGCGCTCGTCGGAGCAGATGCCACGGAAGTGGTCGCAATGAACGGACTCACCGTCAACCTCCACCTTCTGCTCGTCAGCTTCTACCGGCCAACGCCGCAGCGGCACAAGGTCTTGATCGAGGGGCACGCCTTTCCGTCCGATCACTTCGCTGCCGAATCCCAGATCCGCCAGCGGGGGTTCGATCCGGCAACCTCACTCGTCACGCTCGATCCGCGCCCGGGGGAGGAAACGCTTCGACGAGACGACATTCTGGACACGATTGCCGATCTGGGTGACGAGCTCGCTGTCGTGTTGCTGCCGGGCGTGCAGTACTACACCGGCCAGGTCATGCCGATGGCCGACATCGTGGCTGCCGGTCACGCCGTCGGTGCGACGGTCGGCTTCGATCTCGCCCACGCGATTGGCAACATCGAGCTCAACCTCTCGGAGTGGGGTGTCGATTTTGCCGCGTGGTGCACGTACAAGTACCTCAACAGCGGCCCTGGGGGTGTCGCTGGCGCCTATGTCCATCAGCGCCATGTGAGCGATCAGGATCTGCCAAAGCTGCTTGGCTGGTGGGGAACCAACCCGTCCACTCGCTTTGCGATGGCGACCGAGTTTGAGCCCATCCCGACGGTCGAATCGTGGCAACTCTCCAACGCACCCGTCCTTCCCCTCGCCGTGCTCCGGGCGTCGCTTGACCTTTTCGATCGGGCGGGAGGGATGTCGGCACTGCGGGCGAAGAGCGAACGCCAGATCCGATACCTCGATCGACGGCTTGCCGAGACGTTGCATGGTCGAGTCGAGAACATCTCGCCGCAGGCGATGGAGGAACGCGGGTGTCAGTTCGCCCTGCGAGTCGTCGCTGGAAAGGGGCGCGATGTCTTCCGCGCCTTAGAGGAGGCACGAGTGCTGTGTGATTGGCGCGAACCCGATGTCATCCGGGTTGCTCCGGTGCCGCTGTACAACTCGTTCACCGACATCGACTGCTTCGTCCAGACGCTCGACGAGGTCGTGGCATGAGCGCCCACTTTTCGGTGGTCGGTGCCGGTCCGGCTGGCTCGCTACTGGCGATCTATCTCGCCCGGCAGGGCCACGAGGTCGTCGTGTACGAGGGCCGCCCCGACCTTCGGCGGGTCGACATCGATGCCGGTCGCTCGATCAATCTCGCGCTCGCAACTCGGGGGATCGTGCCGTTGATCGACGTCGGCGTCATCGACCAGGTCGATGCGATCACCATCCCGATGCGGGGCCGGATGGTGCACGCCGCTGATGAACCGCTCCCGGACCTGCAGCCTTACGGCTCCAAGCCCCACGAGGTCATCCATTCGGTTTCACGAACGGACCTCAACGCCATCCTGCTCGATGCTGCCGAGGCAACCGGCCGGGTCAGGTTCGAGTTCGAGACCCGACTGGGCTCGGTCGAACTTGAGGAATCCCTGTTGGTCTTCGAGGATGGCCGCAGAGAGGCGTTCGATGTCGTGTTCGGCACTGACGGTGCCGGCTCGAAGGTGCGAGCCGCCATCGAAGCGAGCGGCCGTGGCTCTTTCGACGTCGAGCCACTCGACCACAGCTACAAAGAACTCACCTTGCCGCCCGCCGCCGATGGTGGCTTCCTGATCGATCCCAACGCCCTCCACATCTGGCCCCGTGGACAGTTCATGCTGATCGCCCTGGCGAACCCTGAAGGCGACTTCACCGTCACCTTGTTCGCGCCGACCACGACCTTCGAGGCCCTCCGCGATCCCGCTGCCGTTGACGCCTTCTTTGCGGAGCACTTCCTTTCCTTCGCCACGATGGTGCCCGATCTGACCGCCCAGTTCTTCACGAACCCGACCGGCGCGCTCGCCTCGCTTCGCGGCACGGGTTGGAGCCACGAAGGTCGGGCCGTCGTGGTCGGCGATGCGGCACACGCCATCGTGCCTTTCCACGGCCAAGGCATGAACGCTGCGATGGAGTCGGTTCGAGCGCTCGACCGCCACCTGCGTGCATCCGCCGACGATCTCGCCGCCGCCTTCGCTGCCTACGAGGTCGAGCGCAAGCCTGACGCCGACGCGATCGCCGCGATGGCACTCGACAACTATGTCGAGATGCGAGCGGGGGTGGTCGACCCCGACTATGTGGCCCAGCGGACCTTGGCCCTCGAACTCGAACAGCGTCATCCGACTCGTTTGAGCCCTCGCTACAACATGGTCATGTTTTCGACGATGCCCTATGCCGAGGCGCAGGCACGGGCTCAGCGTCAGGCGGAACTCATCAAGACAGCGCTCGCCGATGAGACGACGGACATCGATGCGCTCGTGCAAGCGCTCCCTCCGTTACCCGACCTTGACCCACTCGCCGACCCGGACGCGCTCTCCATCTCATGACTCCAACACCCGACTCGACTGAGCTCACGTACGGCAGCTACCTAAAAGTGCCGGAGTTGCTGTCGCTGCAGCAATGCCGATCGGTCGATCCCGAAACCGGTGAACCCGAGCACGACGAAACGCTCTTCATCATCATCCATCAGGTCTATGAGCTCTGGTTCAAGCAGCTCCTGCACGAGCTCGACGGCATCGTCGAATTCCTCGCCACCGGTCAGCTCGGCGCCGCTCGTCACCACCTCAAGCGAGTGCTCAAGATCCTGAAGACCCTCGTCGGGCAGGTCGACATCCTCGAGACGATGACACCGGCGGAATTCGCCAGTTTCCGGGATTTCCTGGCCAACGCAAGCGGCTTTCAATCAGTCCAGTTCCGCGAGCTCGAGTTCCTGCTCGGGGTTAAGGACCGGATCCGTATCGACTGGTTCGACGACACCGACTCTGTTCGTCTCGAACACCGCCATGCCGCGCCCACCTTGTGGGACGCGTTCGTCGGCGTGCTGGACCGGGCCGGCTACGAGGTCGGCGATGCCGCCCGGCAGCGCAACGTTCAGCAGCCGATCACCGAGGACACAACCTTGCAGCAGGCGATTATCGCCGCCTACGACGACGAGGGTTTTGCCAACCTCTGCGAAACGCTCACCGACCTTGACGAGGGCCTCCAAGAGTGGCGCTACCGCCACGTGATGATGGTTCGCCGCACGATCGGCACCAAGGCCGGTACCGGTGGCTCTGATGGCGCCGCGTACCTCGCCACGACCCTTTTCCACCCCGCCTTCCCGGATCTCTGGGCGATCCGAACCGCCTTCTAGGAGCGACAGTGCCGACCCCACCCGACCTCTCGTACCCCGAACTCCGTCTCTTCATCGGCGGTGAGTGGAGGGGTGGAGCGGAAACCCTGCCCGTCGTGAACCCCTCGACGGAAGCGGAGATCGGTCGCCTTCCGGTTGCTACGCCGGCCGATCTCGACGATGCACTCGCCGCTGCCGAGACCGGCTTCGCCATCTGGCGCCACACCCCACCGCGCGACCGGTCCGACCTGATCCGCCGCGCTGCGGCGCTGATGCGTGATCGCCACAACGAGATCGCCCACTCGATCACGCTCGAACACGGCAAGCCGTTCCAGCAGGCTCGGCTCGAAGTCATCCGTGGGGCCGAATTCTTCGAGTGGGACGCCGGTGAGGCAACCCGCACCTACGGTCGCGTGATCCCCTCCGCCCCTGGCGTGAAGTACATCGTCCATCACCAGCCGATCGGGCCGGTCGCAGCGTTTGCGCCATGGAACTTCCCGATGAGCCAGCCGGCCCGCAAGGTCGCGGGCGCGCTTGCCTCAGGGTGCTCGATCATCCTCAAGGCCTCCGAGGAGACCCCGGCCGGAGCGATTCACATCGCGAAGGCGTTCGAGGATGCCGGCCTTCCAGCTGGTGTGCTTAACCTCGTCTTTGGCGTGCCCGCCGACATCTCCAGCCACCTGATCCCCGACGAACGGATTCGTCTCGTTGCCTTCACGGGCTCAACCGGCGTCGGGCGCCATCTCACCGGCCTCGCCTCACAACACATGACGCCCGTGCTCATGGAACTCGGCGGCCACGCACCGGTCATCGTCTGCGAGGACACCGATGTCGACGCTGCCGCAGTCAGCTCGGCAATCCGAGCCATGCGCAACGCCGGTCAGGTCTGCACCTCCCCGACCCGCTTCTTCGTGCACGAGCAGATCTATGACCAGTTCCTTACCGGCATCACGACGCGAAGCGCGGCGACGGTTGTCGGCGATGGGCTCACCGACGGGGTCGAGATGGGTCCCCTCGCGAACGGTCGCCGCCTTCTGGCGATGCAGGAACTCGTCGAGGATGCGGCCGCTGCCGGCGCCACGGTCACCACAGGGGGGAGCCGCATTGGCGTTGTGGGCTATTTCTTCGAACCGACGGTGCTCGCCGACGTCCCCGACCATGCTCGAATCATGCAAGAAGAACCGTTCGGGCCGGTCGCCATCGTCAATCCTGTCTCGGGGCTTGACGAGGCGATTGCCCGGGCCAACTCGGTTCCGTACGGACTTGCGGCCTATGGCTTCACCAACCGAGCTGACTTTGTCGACGAGATGGTTGAGCGAGTCGAGGCCGGCAATGTGTCCATCAACACGCTCGAGGCGTCACTGCCTGAAACGCCCTTCGGTGGGATGAAGTCGAGTGGGTACGGCCGCGAAGGCGGGATCGAGGGACTCCACCACTACACCGTGGTCAAGAACTTGTCCCACAGCATCGAGATCGTCTGAGGCCGAACAGGAGGATTGGCGCGTGCAGTACACCAGAGATCGGGCCAAAGAACACGCCCGAACCACCATGACCGGTATTTGGGCGGCCGCCCTCATGCCGTTCGACGACCAACTCCGGATCGACGAGGACGGCTTCGCCGAGAACGTCCGCCACTGGACCGAGGACCTCGGCATCCGGGGCCTGTTCATCAGCGGGAAGCAGGGCGAGTTCTTCTCGATGACGGTCGACGAACGCAAGCGAACCTTCGAGCTTGCGGTCGAGGCCTGCGGTGGCGACGCCCAGACGATCATGTCGTGCTCTGATCAGAACCTCGACGTTGTGCTCGACCTCGCCCGCCACGCCGAATCGTGCGGGGCGGACTACATCGTCGTGCACGCGCCAGCCCTTCACTTCACGAAGGCACAGGACGAGACGCTGATGGGCTACTACCGGACGATCTCGGAAGCGGTAGACATCGGCATCGCCCTGTGGAGCCATCCCGACAGCGGCTATCTGATGTCGCCACAACTTTGCAATCGTCTCGCCGATCTCGAGAACGTCGTCGCAATCAAGTACTCGGTTCCAAGGGAGATGTACGCCAAACTCTCGGGGCTCGCGTCCGATCGCATCCACGTCAGCACGGCGTCGGAGACCGAGTGGCTCGACAACATCATCGAACTCGACTGGAAGCTGTACCTCTGTTCGTCGCCTCCGTTCCTGATCCAGACCGCGGCCGATCGCCGCATGCACGACTACACCGAGGCGGCGTTCGCTGGTCGCCATGACGACGCTCGTGCGATCAGCGTGTCGCTCGACCCGGTTCGGGATGCGCTGATGGGCACCCGTCCGGCGGAGAAGCCCCATGCCCACCAGAAATACTGGCAGGAGCTTCTCGGCCAGGTCGGTGGCGGGGTCCGGGCGCCATTGCTCGAACTGACTGACGATGAGAAGGCCGTGACTCGCGAGGCGTTCGAAGCCTGTGGGCTCGGCGGCTGACCGTGGGGGAACCGTTGCGGATCGTCCTCGTTGGATGGGGCGCAATCGGCCAGACGGCTGCCCGTCTCGCGGTGAAAGCTGATCGCGCGATTGCGATTGTCGGGGTTGTCGTCCGGTCGCCGGACGCTGCCCGCGAGGGCCTTCCAGCCACCGCAGCATTGATCACCGACCCGAGCGAGCTCGCCGCCCTGAAGCCCGACGTCGTCGCCGAAGCAGCCAGCCGCGAGGCTGTGGCGCCGTGGGGTCGGGCTGCGCTCGCACTCGGCGCCGACCTGATCGTGTCTTCGGTTTCTGCGTTCGCCGAACCGCTGGTGCTCGCCGAATTACGTCGGGTCGCCGACCAGCACCACGCGACGATCCACATCCAGCCGGGTGCGCTCGGTGGCGTCGACGCCCTTGCCGCCGGCCGACAGCTCGGACTCGACACGGTCGAGCACCGCATCGTGAAACCGCCGAGGGCATGGCAGGGCACACCGGCCGACGAGGGCGGCTTCCTCGACACAATCACCGAGCCGACCGTGCTGCTCGAGGCCACCGCTGCAGAGACCGCAGCTCGTTTCCCAAAGAACGCCAACGTCGCGATGACTACCGCCCTCGCCGGCATTGGGCCAGACGCCACCCGGGTTGTGCTGGTCGCCGACCCGAACGCAACGACGAATCGTCACGAGCTTCGAGCTTCGGGCGCGTTCGGGGAACTCGACGTTCGGATCGATAATGCCCCGCTGCCCGACAACCCCAAGAGTTCGGCGATGGCGGCCCTCGGGCTGGCCCGAGCGATCATCAACCGATCGGCGACGTTGGCGATCTGACTCCGCTGGTCAGCTTGCGCTGATGGTGTTCCAGTCGAGACCGAGGTCGAGGACCCGTGCCGAGTGAGTGAGCTCACCCACGGCGATGAAGTCCACGCCCGTCGTCGCAACCTCGGCCGCGCGACCGAGGGTAAGGCCGCCGCTGGCTTCGATCCGGACCGTGGGCGCGATCTCGTCGCGCAGGGAGACAGCGGCCCGCATGTTTTCGGTGGAGAAGTTGTCGATCAGGACCTCATTGGCGCCAGCGTCGATGGCGGCCCGGAGCGACGAGAGGTCGTCGACCTCGATCTCGACCGGCACGGTTCCCTCGAGGCCGATCAAGGCTGCGTAGGCCGCGGCGATCCCACCGGCCGCAGCAACATGGTTGTCCTTCACCAGCGCCATATCGTGCAGCCCCATCCGGTGGTTGGTTCCGCCCCCACACCGCACGGCGTACTTCTGCAAGGCCCGAAGCCCCGGGAGCGTCTTGCGGGTATCGCGTACGCTCGTTGCGGTACCGATGAGCTCATCGGTCCAGCGCCGAGTGAGGGTGGCGATCCCGGACAGGTGGCATAGCAGGTTGAGGGCGGTCCGTTCGGCGGTGAGCATCGCCCGGGTCGGCGCATCGACCCGAGCTACCGCGGTGCCGGCGGTGACACGGTCGCCGTCCTCGGCCAGGTAGTCGAACGAGCCGTCGGGCCCACACACCATGTCGACGACTGCGGCTGCGACTGGGAGCCCTGCGACCACGCCAGCCTCGCGAGCACCGAAGTTCACGGCACAGGTCTGCCCCTCCGGGATCGTCGCCACCGAGGTGATATCGACACCGTCCCCGAGGTCTTCGGCGAGCGCGGTTGCGATGAGTCCGGTGACCTCCGTGGGTTTGAGGCCTGCATCCTGCAGCCGTTCCTTGGTGTCAGCAGAGAGTGGGTGGAGGGTGATCACGTTCGCCGACGCTACCGCCGCACTGCGGCTGGTCCTGACAGCCGACTTCGTGCTCGGGGCGAGTCAGTCCGGCAAGGTGCCGGCTGCTTCGGCAGCGGCCCGGGTCCCTGGGTGATCGAACGGTGGCTCGGTCAGCCGTCGGAGGCGATTGATCCGACGGCCGTAGCGCCAGATCATGTCGCCGTTTTCGGGGTCGAGGCGGCGGGTGACCGCCACGACGGTGTTCCACGGTCGGAGCTTGTGCACGCCCTTCTTCCACCGAGCCGCGACCCGGATTCTGCGGCCACCGATGCCGGCCGTGTCATTGACGCCGTTCTCGAGCGTGCCGTCGCAGAACATGTCATGGACCAGGCCGCCGGTGGTGATCGTGATGCGGTTCCCCACCTGTTCGACCCGCTCCACGTGTCCCTTCATCGGGCCCTCGTAGCACTCCCAGACACCGCGCAGATCAGCGGCCTCGTCGACGAGGGGCTCGCGGCACCCATCAAGGATGCGCGACGGCCAGACGTTCCACGATGCATCGGGACCAGTGACACCCTTCGGCACCTGCGCAGCCTTCGGCCCTGAGCCGTCCAGTGTGGGGACGACGTAGTCGGTGGGGTCATGGGGTCGAGCAAGCGCAGCGTAATCCATCGGACCTCCTCTCATCCTCAGACTGCCAGATCGCCGCCCGGCTCACACAGCGAACGAGGTGGGCGCAGGTCGCTGCACTTGGCCCAGACAGGAGGGCAGCACGCCGCTGGCGAACCGAGAGGCGCTCCTGACAAGCTGGCCCGGGATGGACACGACCGACATCACGACCGAGGCGACCGAATGGTTCCAGCACCACTGGGATCCAGCGATGCCGCTGGGCGATTGGTGGCGGCTTCTCGCCGACTCGGGTTTCGCCTTCCCGCAGTGGCCCGAGGGCTTCGGCGGTCGCGGCCTGTCGGGTCGTGATGCCAAGGCCGTCCAGGAGGCTCGCCGCGCCGTCGGCGCCTACGGGCCGCCGAACGGCGTCGCCACCTTCCTCGTGGCACCGACGCTCCTCGTCATGGGCACGCTGGAACAACAGCAGCGCCATCTCCCGGGCATCGTCGCCGGCACGACTCCGTGGTGCCAGCTCTTCTCTGAGCCGACGGCCGGATCTGACATGGCCTCGCTCGGTACCCGAGCCGTGAAGGATGGGGATGAGTGGACCGTCACCGGGCAGAAGGTCTGGAACTCAGGCGCCCACTATGCACAGTACGGGATCCTGATCGCCCGCACCGACCCCGACGCCCCCAAGCATCGGGGTGTCACCTACTTCCTCATTGACATGACCCAGCCCGGCGTCGATGTTCGGCCGCTGCGAGAAATGACCGGGGATGCGGCCTTCAACGAGGTTTTCTTCGACGACGCCCGCGTGCACGACTCGGACCGGGTCGGTACTGAGGGCGACGGCTGGCGCATCGCCATGACCACGCTTTCGTTTGAACGTGACCCTGGCAACGCCGGCCTCGGTGACACCGCTGCGTTCCACGAAGCCGACCTCACGGTGCCGGTGGGTGAGCACGCTGAATGCGAGAAGACGGCTGCCGACGGCTTCTCGATCGCGATGAGCGGTCGCGCCGGTGAGGTGTTCGATGCCGCTCTCGCTTTCGGCCTGAAGCGCTCTGGTGATCCGGTCCTACGCGATCGTCTCGCTCGGCTTCACGTCGACCGCGCGGTCGTCGGGCTGACCGGACGTCGCGGCGCCGCGAACATGAAAGCGGCCGGTCAACCGGGACCCGAGATCGCCGGCCTCAAGATCACGGGCACCGAGACCGGGCGCAATGTGCGCGACCTGGGATTCGAGGCGCTTGGTGCGGCCGGCATGTTGTGGGGCGACGACGCGCCCGACGGTGGCCTCTTTCATCGGTACGCCATGTTCACCCCGGCCCAATCGATCGCCGGTGGCACCGACGAGGTGCTCCGCAACTCGATCGGGGAGCGAGTGCTCGGATTGCCCCGCGAGCCCGACGAAGCCGAGCGCCGAGAAACTCCCTGGAAGGACCTTCGGCGGAGCTGACTCCGTCATCCGGCCCGGCTCGCCGTGCCGCCACTGGCAGCTACCAACTCGGCACGCAGTCGAGGAAGTCGAGGGCGGCGTCGATGAAGCCGAACTGCTTCGGGAGCGAAAAGTGATCGACGCCGGGCAACTCCTTCACCGTGACGTTGGGCAGAAGGTCCGCGAGCGGACCGGGCGGACCGGCAAAATCCTCCGTGCCGATCACGAGAAGGGCCGGCTGCGTTACCGTCGCCAGCTGGTCGGCGGTGAAGTGACGGTCATCGCGCTGGGACTGCGCCTCGCCGACCTTCTTGAGGATCTCGGCCCGCTCAGCCCCGGCGGTGCGGAACAGGCCCTCGAAGCGGTAATCGGCGGCGGCACGATCCTCACCGGCTCCCATCGCCGGCCCAGCGACAACGTTGCGGCCGATGCCACCCAACACCAGCCGACGCACCAGTTGCGGATGGCGCAGGGTGAGGTCGAGTGCCGTGCGCGCCCCGAGCGAGTAGCCGACGATGTCGATTTGGCGACCCTCGTCCGGCGTGAACGGCAACTGCTCGATAACGGGCGTGACGAGATCCTTGTAGGCCTCGATGTCGTCGGGGGTGTCGGCGTCGCCGTGCCCGAGGAGGTCATAGCCGAGCGGCCGACGCCCACCTTCCTTCACGAGATCGAACCACCCGGGCTCGACCCACGTCATCTGCGTCGACGTGGCGAAGCCGTGCAGGAACACGACCGGAACCGGCGCTTCGCCAGACCAGATGCTCACGACGGTCCCTGATGTCCGGCCTTGTCGCCGAGCTCGTACCACTCGTAATCGTGGTCTTCGAAGGCTGCGTCGTCACCGAAGAGCTTGGGACGATCGTCGACGTTGCCGGCCCGGTCGACACCGCCGCCGATGCCGTAATAGCGGGCGTACTTCGCCTCGCCGTCGAAGAAGCCCCGCACGGCGTGGCGGGTATTGGCGACCAGGTCGGACTGGGCAGCGTCCTGGGAGAAAAAGACATAGTTCCGTGGTGTCGCCGCCGGATCGGCGAGCGCAGGGAAAAGGTCGACGCCCCACAGCGTGGGTGAGTCATCGATGTCGACGCCGCCGAGCGCGCACAGGGTCGTGGCAAGGTCGACATGGGTGGCGAGGGCGTTGGTTTCGGCGCCGGCCTGGGTCATGCCCGGCACCCTCATGATCAGCGGCACCCCGATCACCTCTTCGCAGACGCACGGCAGTTTTGCCCGGAGGCCGTGGCTGCCGCAGGCATCGTCGTGGTCGGAGGTGCAGGCGATGAGGATGTCGTCGTAGATGCCGAGCTCGTCGAGCACGTCGAGGATGCGCCGCAGGTTCCAGTCGAGCTCGGCGAACACGGCGACGCGTGCGTGTAAGACCGGTTGAAGGTCAGCCCGTCGTCCATCAGGCGCTGATGGGCAGGCAGCTCGAGCTTACCGCACAGCCAGTCGTTGCGCCGTTCCTCGTCGCTGACGATGAGCAGCTGGTTCGGTCGTTTGTCTTTCCCCACGAGCGACGACGTTACGAAGTGGCAAGCATCGCCGCCATCTGGCCGCGGGCCTCTGCCATGACCTCGCACTCGACCAGTCCATCGGTGGAGAATGGTGTGCCGACCTTGACGGTCACCTTCGGGCGTCCCCGGAATGGCAGGCGAGGCCACGAACCGCTCGGCCAGACCCGGTCGGCGTTGTGCAGCGTGATCGGCACGATGGCGGCATCGGCCTTGCGAGCGATCGTGATGAACCCGTCGCGGAACTCACCCATGCCGTCCTCGGCTCGCTGGTGAGGCGGGATGATTCGGCCCTCGACCATCACGGCGATGGGCCAACCGGCCTCCAGGATCTCGACTCCGTCGGTCACGGCGTCGGTGCCGCCACCACCGGCGGGGACGCACAGCAGGGGGCGCAGCCAACGCCCAACGATCGCCGGCGTGAAGTACGAGTACCGGACGAGACAACGAGCCGGGTAGCGCCAGCTGCTCAACACGGCGACGGCGTAGAAGATGTCGGAAAAACTGGTGTGGTTGGCGACGAAGACGACCGGCCGGTCCCCGAGATCAGGAAGAGGGTCGCACGTGACCCGACTCAGAAGATGGCTGGCTAGGCGGAAGAGCCGACCCCACAGCCGGTACGGCAGCGTCGTTGGAAGTGCGCTGGAGGAAACACCGGCGTAGGCCACTCGGGCATCGTAGGGGGTCGAGGATGGCGTGCGGTTGCGGTCTGGCCGGTACCGTGCGGCCGGTGACGTCCCCTGGCGCGGTCGAACGTGTCTACACCCCGAGGGTGCTCGTGGTCTTCGCAGCGACGGCGCTCTACTTCAGCGTTGGCGGGCTTTCCTTCCCGGTGCTGCCGCGTCTTGTCGAGCAGGAACTCGGCGGTTCTCGGGCCGACATCGGCCTGGCGTTCGGCGTGTTCGCCATCGGCATGCTGCTGGTGCGGCCCGTCGCCGGTTGGCTCCTCGATCGTGTCGGTCGTCGACCGGTCATGCTCGGCGGCTCGCTCGGCGTTGCCGTGCTGCAGTTGTTGCACGTGCCCGCAGCCGACACGGGGCAACTCTGGGTCTTGCTAATTGTCCGTGTGCTCACGGGCGCAGCGAGTTCGGCGATGTACCTGTCTCAGGCAACTGTGGCGACCGAACTCCCGAATCCCGAACACCGAGATCGTGTCTTCGCTCTCTTCTCCACCACGGTTCTCGTCGGGTTCGCGGTCGGGCAGGTTTTTGGCGAGATGGTGATGCAGGCTCACGGCTTCGTCTGGGCCTTTGCGGTCTCGGCCGCCTTCGCCAGTTCGAGCACGATCGTCAGCCTCGCCCTGCCCGAGACTCGACCTGCCGATGCCGTGCCAGCGGCGTCCGTGAGCGACCTGTTCCACCCAGCGGCGGTGCGGATCGGCATGGTGAACCTGCTCGTCTTCGTCGGCTTCATGGGTTTCAACGCCTTCATCGCCGACTACGCCGAGGAGTTCGGCATCAATGATGCCCGCTGGCTCCTTCTGACCTATTCGTTGACCGTGATGGCGATGCGGGTCGCGTCTGCCAAGGTGTTCATGCGGGTTCCACGACGGGCGCTTGCGACCTTCGCCCACTGCGCAGTCGTTGCCGGGGCCCTTCTGTTGGCCACCGCGGACGGGGTGCCGCAGTTGTACGTGGCCGCCTTCGTGATCGCGGTCGGCATGGCGTGGAACGTGCCACTTCTAATCCTTATCGCCGTCGACTCGGCGACCGACGCCGAACGGTCGCGTGCCGTCGCCACGGTGACCACCTTCGGTGATCTCGCCAACTCTGCTGGCACGCTCGCGCTCGGATTCGTGGCCGAATCGGTCGGCTACGACGGAATGTACGTCGTCGTCGCTGGTTCGGCACTGGCGGCGCTCGTGTTGATGCGGTCGCCCTTCATGGCGTCGACTCGCGGTCTTCACCTCCGCCCGGCCGGCGCAGCGGGCTAGCGGCCGCCGAGCAGGGCCGCTCAGCTGCGCTCGGCGCGGACGAGGGTCTCGTAGAGCTCCTCGTACAGGCCGCCGGCGTGACGTAATTCGTCGTGGCCGCCCCGTTCGACGATGCGACCGTCGTCGAGAACGAGGATCTGATCGGCGTCGGTGATCGTCGAGAGGCGGTGGGCGATCACGAGCGAGGTGCGCCCGCGCAGCGCTTCGGCGAGCGCCTCCTGCACATGGGCTTCATTCTCGGTGTCGAGATGACTCGTCGCCTCATCGAGGATCACGATCGCCGGGTCCTTCAGCAGCATGCGGGCGATGGCGAGTCGCTGCTTCTCGCCGCCGGAGAGGCGATAGC